>CAZTNT010000068.1:0-5649 GCA_964614965.1 uncultured Lachnospiraceae bacterium
TGGTAGATATCATGAAACATGGGGAACTGGAGTTCACTTTTTAGTACCATTTATTGATCGTGTTGCAATGAATATTTCTTTAAAGGAACATGTTGTTGATTTTGATCCTCAACCTGTAATTACAAAAGATAATGTTACTATGCAAATTGATACAGTTGTATATTTCCAAATAACTGATTCTAAGTTATATACTTATGGAGTTACAAATCCTATGATGGCTGTAGAAAACTTAACAGCTACTACATTACGTAATATTATTGGGGATTTAGATTTGGATGGAACATTAACTTCTCGTGATTTAATTAATACTCAAATGAGAGCGATTCTTGATGAAGCGACTGATAAATGGGGTATTAAAGTAAATCGTGTAGAATTAAAGAATATTTTACCTCCACGTGAAATTCAAGATGCAATGGAAAAACAAATGAAAGCAGAACGTGAAAGACGTGAAGCAATCTTGAAGGCAGAAGGTGAAAAGAAATCTAGCATCCTTGTTGCAGAAGGTGAAAAAGAAGCTGTAATTTTGAAGGCTCAAGCAGAACAACAAAGAGTTATTCTTGCCGCAGAAGCAGAAAAAGCAAAACTTATCGCAGAAGCGGAAGGTAAAGCTAAAGCAATTGAGCTTGTAAACAAGGCAAATCCAAATGCTGCATATGTAACGCTTGAAGGTTATGAAGCATTAAAGGTTTTGGGTCAAGGTGAAGCAACAAAAATTATTGTTCCAAGCGAAATTCAAAATGTTTCAGGTTTCTTAACAAGCATGAGTGAAGTTGTTAAAACAGAGTTGCCAAAAAGCAAAGATATTGTTGCGAAAAAAGAAACAGTTTTGGCAAAAGAAACAACAAAAACAGTTAAAACTAAATAATTTAAAGCGAGAGATTTCTCGCTTTTTTCTTGCTTAAGAATTTGATTTGTGGTATAATATAAATAATAGGAGTTTAAAGTGAAAAAGTTTTTTGGCGAATTTAAAAAATTTGTAACTCGTGGCAACATTTTAGACCTTGCAGTCGGTGTTATTGTTGGTGGTGCGTTCACTGCTATTGTAACAAGTTTAACCAACAATATCATTCGTCCACTTATCAACTGGATTATTGCGCTCGTTGGTGGAAAAGAAGGTTTAAGTTCGGTTTACACATTCCTTTCAAAAGCATACACAGTTGATGCAGAAGGCAAAACAGTAATTGATCTTGCTAATAGTATTTATATTGACTGGGGTTTGTTTATTACAGCCATTATTGATTTCTTTATTATTGCATTTGTGGTGTTCTTGATTGTTAAAGGAGTTAACAAGGCAAGAGAAGCTCTTGAAGACTTAAACGACAAGTTAGAGCAAGAAACAAAAAAAGAACGCATTGCTGAGAAAAAACAAATTAAAGCACAAGCAAAAGCTGAAGGTAGAAAATTTAAACTTGTTTGGAAAGAATATCTTGAAGAAAAGAAACGTTTGGCTGATGAAAAAGCAAAACTAGAAGCGGAAGAAAAAGCGCGCATAGAAGCGAAAGAAAAAGCAAATAATCCAACTGAACAAGAACTTTTAAAACAAATTAGAGATTTGCTTCAAGAAAACAAAGAATTAAAGAAAAAGAAAAAAGATGCTTAATTGCATCTTTTTTTGTTTGAATCTTTTTTACAATAAATGTGAGCTATTTAAATCATGCTTAACATTTTCAAGAAGTTCTTTAGCGTCCAATTGTTTATCCTTTTTAAAACTTACAGGGCCATTTGCAACATTGATAGGAGTGTATTGGTGAGACATTTTATCCCATTCAACTTTGTAACCTTTTGTTGTTAGGTAGTAAATCACAAAAGCAATTGTTGCATAATCATTTTCTTGATCTTCTTTTGAAAAATCCACTTTCTTAGTTTTTTCAAAATCAAGAGAATTCATAAGTGCTTTTGCTTTGTTGATTTTTGTAATCAATGAATAAGTTAGCATTCCTTGCATAAATTCATCATTGTTTTTTAATTTTTCATCAAGGTGATAGGCGATTTTTGCATCATAAAACAATTCTTTTCCTGTGCTCGCATAGGCAAGTGCGCACAAATAAGTTTCGAAATCAGTTCTGGCATTAAATTTGAAGGTATCAAAATCAGATGAGAATTGTTTTTCAAGTTCTCTAACAAGTTCAATGTTTGGAATGTAATCTGTATATTCTTTTTCCATATATTTAATCTCCTTAAAAAATAGTAACAAAATAGTTGTGAGTTTGTCAAACAATTTAAAATAAAATGTTCTTTAGTTAAATTGTTTTGTTGGCATTGAAAAAAAATTGTGATATAATATTATTATGAAAAAAACAATAATAGGAGTTGTGGCAAAACATCGTGATGTGACGAAAATCAGAACAGACACAACAATAAGAGATGAAATTAAAGATTCCATCTTTCATAATGGGGCGATTGCTGTCGGAATTTTGCCATCAATGAGAGAAATTACTTTAGTTAATCCTGGAAATGAACAAGAGATTTATAGAAATTTAGATAACTTGTTTACAAAAGTAGAAAAAAATAATATGATTACGCAAATTGAAATGTGTGATGGAATTATTTTGTCTGGTGGGATTTTAAGTGATGCTTATGAAGTGTGGATTGCAAATTATTGTCACAAACATAACATTCCAATGCTTGCAATTTGTGCGGGGGAAAATAACATGGTGCGAGCTTTGGGCGGGACAGTTAAAGAGGTTGATGAAAAAATTCATTATAAACAACTTCAACAATATGCTCACGATATAACAATAAAAAAAGATTCTTTGCTTTATAGAATGATAGGAAAGCAAAACATAAAAGTTAATTCAAGACATAAAAGAGCGGTAGATAATCTTGTCAATATGGAAGTTGTTGCGACTGATGAAAACGGCAACATTGAAGCTATTGAAGACAGAACAAAAACTTGTTTTTTGGGAGTGAGATTCCATCCGGAGTCACTATATTTGTCTGATGAAAATCACAACAAATTAATAAGAAACTTCATTAAAATTTGTTCGCAAAATAAAAAAACCAAATATGAGATTTAAAAAGGAGAAAACTTATGACAGAGAACGAAAAGATTGAATTATTAAAAAAGGTTTTAAAAGATAATGGATTGAATTTTGACGATCCTGAAATTAATAAATATTTCACTGAACAACGATTAAAAACTCCAATAATGATTAAAGATGATATGAGGACTGGTGAAAGCGTTAAATATTCTCACAGTGCTTTGATAAGACCTACTATTAAAACAATTGAACCACTCGAGGTTGAAAATGCATATTATGCGCAAACAAATAACTTGAATACACTTCTTGATTGGTATTTATATAAAAACTACAGAGATAATCCGCTTGTTTTTGAAAATCTTGGAAAAGATATCGAAGAATTGAGAGAAAGTTTTTTGCAAGCGAACATTGAATTGGATGAAGATGTTCAAGGAAATTTATTTAATGGTGAAGATGGTAATCACAGAATGTTGGCAATGCTTATTAACAATTTTATTGAGGCTTCAAAAGCAAAAACTGATGAGGAAAGTCAAGCCGTTTCTGATAAGTATGAGTTTGATGTTCCAGTAAATTTAGCTCATAAAAAAATGTTGTGTGATGCATTAGCTGAAGAATATGAATGTGTTTTGAGTCTTGCAACAAAAGATGAGGAAAGATTGTTTCCTATGCAAGTTTGTTCTTACAGAAGATCAACTTTTAAAACTTTGGGTGAAAAAGATTACTTAGTGGATTTTGATTTTGAAACTGGTAAGTATACTTACGAGTTTAATTTTGACAAATTTGTTGGAACCGCTGAAGAATTAACTGGTTGGTTGATCACAAAACAAAAAAATGTAGAGCCGATCATGAAATGGGAAGCGGATGGAATGTTTTATTTGTCTTGCAACAATCAAGTTTGGAAAAGCGCAGATGCAAAAGAAATTGAACAACTAAGTGTAAAAGTGAGAGAATCGTTCAGGGCTGGAAAAATTGCTAAAAACAACTTTTTGGAAATAAAAGATTTAGATTCAAACACTTATGGATTTGAGTATTCAGGAATGCTTGCAGGTGTTGTAAACAATGCAGCTGAAGTTGCAAGTTTTTGGGATTTTGTTCTGAAGAGTAGACCTGAAAAAGTTTTGTTCCACAAATTAAAAGGTGCTGAACTGGTTGAAGCTAGTTTGAAAAAAAGTGTACATGATTCTAGGTATTTAAATATGGACTTTTTGTTGCCAGATTTTAACTATGAAAACTTAACACATGATGAATATGTAAAAGTAAAAAAGTTGTTTGAATCATTTGAATTGAAGTTGGCAACTTTAAAAAATAATCCAGTTGAAGTATAAAAAAGTTTTCATAAAACATTCAAGATAATGTTTATTTAGACGATTTAAATATATAAAATATGTTGTTTTTTGTTTTTTAATTTGTTATACTAAAAGTATTAAAAGGAAAAATTATGAATTTACCAAATAAATTAACAGTTTTGAGAATGGTGCTCATTCCATTTATGATGTTCTTCTATCTTGCTGAGTTTATTCCTCATGGAATTGGAAAAATTGTGGCGCTTGTTATTTTTGTTGTTGCTGCATTAACAGACTTGCTTGATGGAAAGATTGCAAGAAAATATAATCTTGTAACAAATCTTGGAAAGTTCCTTGATCCTATTGCGGATAAGATTTTGACAGCTTCTGCATTATTTATGCTTATGGCTGACGGAACAATTCCTGCTCCATGGGGTGTGATTGTGGTTACAATCATAATTGCAAGAGAATTTATGGTTAGTGCACTTCGTTTGATTGCTGCAAGCCAAGGAACAGTTCTTGCAGCTGACATTTGGGGTAAGGCAAAAACTATGGTTCAAATGATTGCTATTCCTATTTGTTTGCTTATTCCATTCTTGGTTGCTTTGAGTGGTGTTGCTGGATGGGTGATTTTAACAGTGAAGATTGTTGGTTGGGTAGCTTTAGGAGTTGCAACAGTTCTTACAATCATTTCAGGTGCAAACTATTTGATTAAAAATAAAAACTGCTTTAAAGATTCTAAATAATAAATTATCAAAAGTGTTAAAATGTTCGAATTTTATCGAACAAATGTTTGACACTTTTGTTTTTTGTTGATATAATATAGTTATAAAAATTACTGATTAAGGAGATTAAAATTGAACGAAGATAAGAAAAAAGCATTAGAAGCTGCAATTTCTCAAATTGAAAAAACTTATGGCAAAGGTTCAATCATTAAGATGGATGCGGACACTTTTGCTGAAGGAATTGAAGTTATTCCAACAGGTTGTTTACCACTTGATATTGCTTTAGGTGTCGGTGGACTTCCTCGTGGAAGAATTGTTGAAATTTATGGACCAGAAAGCAGTGGTAAAACAACTGTTGCTTTGCATGTTATTGCAGAAGCTCAAAAAATGGGTGGAACTGCTGCGTTTATTGATGCTGAACATGCTCTTGACCCTGTTTATGCGCAAAAACTAGGTGTAGATATTGGTGCAATGTATGTTTCTCAGCCAGACACTGGTGAACAAGCCTTGGAAATCACTGAGCAATTGGTGCGTTCTGGTGGGGTTGATATTGTTGTTATCGACTCAGTTGCTGCGCTCACTCCAAAAGCTGAAATTGATGGAGAAATGGGAGATGCACATGTTGGTCTTCAAGCAAGACTTATGAGCCAAGCATTAAGA
>CAZTNT010000069.1:0-5647 GCA_964614965.1 uncultured Lachnospiraceae bacterium
AGTGTATATTCAACATCATTAATAATAATAGTCTTTAAAATATCACCCGACGCAAATTCAAAATTTGAAGCAATTGAATTTGATGCTATTTCATAAATAACAATATCTTCAACTATACAAGAATAGCCATCTTCTTGTAATTTATTTTTACTATTTTCACTAGTAACGGTTATTCCCAATGTTATTTTTGTTACATTTGATATATTAATTCCGTCATAATAGTACAAAATGTTTTCGGTAACATTTTTAACAATATCTAACGGAATTGCATAATTTATGTTTTGGTCTTCAGAATCTCCTGCGTTTGTTATTCCAATAAGTTCACCATAAACATTAAATAATCCGCCACCTGAACTTCCGCTATAAATTGAAGTATCTATTCTAATACTTCTATATGTTCTGGTGGTTCCATCAATAGAAAGAGAAATGTTTTCATTATCAACACTTACAATTCCTTGAGTTGCACTAATACCTTCATTTTCTGGATTTCCAATTGCAATTGCAGTATCTCCAACATGATAATTGTCTGCAAATTTAATAGAATTTACATTATCATTTATATTCATTATATCGCTTGTGTTTGCTTTTAAAATTGCTATATCATAAGTTATTGAACCCCCAACATATGTTAAAGGAATTCCATAATCTCCATAGTTATATACAGTATATCCATTTTCAGTTTTATTGGTTGCAATAGGAGAACTTTCACTTCCATATAAATAACCATATATTTTTCTCGCTATTTTAGAGCCATTATCCGCATTGGCATCTGAACAATAGACAACATGATAATTAGTGATTATGTAAGTAATATTGTCATAAATTTTATATATAACAGCTGAGCCACAATACATACTAATTGCATTCGTTGTTGTTTGATGAAATCCTGAGCCAGAAGTTGTGGTTGTTGCAAATTCGGTGTAAATTTTCATACTAGAAGTTAAACATTGATTTATTATTAAACTATTATCTTTATTATTAATATTTAAATACATTGACAAAAATTCCGAATATGATATATTACCATATTCTTGAATGTATTTTGCATATATTTCTTCTATGTTTGCATCTTGACCATCAACACCATCGGCTCCATTTGAAACATTAAAAGAGTACGTAGAACCATCTGAATATATTATTGTATACGTATCAACAAGTCCTGTCGTTGAGGTTAGTTGTATATCAATCACCTTTAAGTCTTGTGTATCTTTATAAAACTTTATAAAACACGCTGATAAAGTTATAACAATTAAACATAAAAGAGTAAGTATTATTGCTATAAATTTATTATTTTTAATTTTATTTTCCATATAAATCCTATTTAAAAAAGGAGGGTGAATGGGGAATTAATTTGAATTTAATTCCCCAGAGTTGTTTGTGTTTTCATTTATAACATCTTCACCAAATGATAAAATCTTTTCCAATTCTCCGCTGGAAAGCATCTCAATTTTACCTTCTATCACAACTTCTTCCATTTCTCGTTCAAATTTCTTTTTCTTTAAATAAATGCAAATTAAAGATATCAAACCTACACCAGAAACAGAGAATATTAAAAACATATTAATGGTAGAAATAGTGGAAGATGTAACATATTCTAACGGAATGTCATCTATGCTCATCTTATATCCACCGCCACCTTTTGGTCGGCCTCCCATTTCTTTATCCATTTTATTTTCCAAATCCTCTTTGTTTGCCACAAAGTCTGATGGTGGTTTCATTGTCCCAAAATTAAATTCTTTTTCATTTGATTCAAACACATTTCGCTCACCTGTGAGTAGAGTAAAGAAATTTGTAAAATATGTTTGTACTTGAGATGTTTTGTTTGATTTTTTAATATTTCTAACGCTTTTGTTGCCTAACATTTCTGACACTTGGGTGCTATTAAATCCACCAAATGCAGATTGCTTGTTTTTGTTATTTATTGAACTAAAACTTCCAGCAAAAGCAATAATAATCACAAGAAGTGCTATAAAACTATCAAATTTCATTATATGAATATGATTAGCTCGTATAACACTTTTGTTTAAGGAGTGTTCTGCAAATCTTGCAAGGAAGAACAGAGAAACATATGCAGTCATAACCAAAATTAACAAAGGGGAATACACAAAATACACAATTGGTATTAAAATGATTAAAATTAATTTGATTATGATAAACAGTGTTGGCGATATAGTAAATTTCCATTTTTTTCTGGAAATACCCTTCGCATCCTGCTCTTCCATTATTTGTATTCTTTTCTTTTTTGCTCTACTTGCCATAATAAACTCCTATTCAGCCCTTAGCGATTCAACAGGGTCTAAGTCAGAAGCTTTGATGGCAGGGGCAATTCCCGCACAAACACTTATTATAATGCTTAATAGAATTCCAAGAAGATAATAACCTATATGATAACTTATTAAAGAATATTTAAGAGTGGATAAACAAACTAAATTAGTAGCTAAACTTAAAATAAAGCAAACTCCAACAGCCATAACACCAGCAATTAATCCTAACATGCCTGCTTCAAATAAAAACATTTTTTGAATATCTTTTTTTCTTGCTCCAATAGACCTTAAAATGCCTATTTCTTTCATCCTTTCATGAACACTTATATATAAGACAATGAAAATCATAATAGCCGACACAAGCAAAGATACAGCAGCCACAGCAGTCAATATATTCGTTCCCAAATCAATATATTCCATCACAGAGTCTGCTGAACTTTCAACTTGAAGTACTGTTAGTCCTAACTTTTTTAAATCTTCTTTTAATGCTGATACATAACTCACATTTTCAGCCGTAATATACAATGTGTTAATACTTAAACTGCTTGTATTAAGCAATGAAAGCATGCTATCTTCTGAAATGTAAGCACGTGTTTTGGTGTCGTCTTCTATTTCTTCGTAAATACCTGATATTTTAAAATCGACACTTATAGAATTTATCTTTAATGTTATTGTGTTACCAATACAAGAAATCAAACTGCCATCAGTAGATATTGCATTTGCCATTGACTCGTTAATTATAATATATAAATTATCATCGTTTTCCTTAACGCTTCCATATAACATTTCAGGATAATATTCATCTAGATAGTATGTTTTTATAGATTGCAAAGAACTTGATGTTGAATAATATGTATATGTTCCACTGGATTGATAAGTTTTGATTATTGAATCTATTCCATCTAACTGATTAACGTTTGTCAATGTTGTGTCTGTTATTGTGCCAAGAGATTTTGATGTAACTTCCATTTGTAAGGACAAGGTGTTTTCAGAATATACTTTATTTACATAATTAGCCAGTCCCGAACTTAAACACATAATTAGCATAACAACCATTATTCCTACAGCCATACCAACTGAAACTAACATGTTTCTGCTTAATTTTTGTTTAATGTTATTTTTTGCAAGTTTAAAAACATTTTTTGTGTTTATATTTTTAGGAATAATTTCTTTATCTCTCGAAGATTGAATATTAATTTTATTGTTTTTTCTATCTTCAGATATAACACCATTTTCCATTTTAATAATTCTGCCACATTGATTAGCCACTTTTTGACTATGCGTTACAATTATAACAAGTTTTCCAGACTCAGCTATTTTCTTTAAAATTTCCATTACAACTTGTGAAGCGTCTTCATCTAATGCTCCTGTTGGCTCGTCCGCTAAAAGTATTGTCGGATTGTTTGCCAATGCTCTAGCGATTGCAACTCTTTGTTTTTGCCCACCTGATAATTGATTGGGCATTTTGTTCGCAAAATTTAACAAACCAACCATTTTTAACAAATCATCTGCACGTTCAGAAGATACCTTTGAGTCAATATCACTAACTTTCATAGCAATTTCTATATTTTCTTTTACTGTCATATGGGGGATTAAATTATAATTTTGAAAAATAAGACCAACTCTCTTTTTTCTATAATCATCCATTTGCTTTTCGGTAAAATCTCTAATAAAATCGCCCTTAATAACAACGCTTCCCGTGTAATCCATATCAAGCCCACCTAAAATGTTAATCAATGTAGATTTACCACACCCACTCTCACCTAAAAGAGCGACCAAATCCCCACTTTTAAATTCAATATTAATACCTTTTAAAACTTCTTGCTTTTGAGTTTTTGTTATATTATAAGATTTTTCTAAATTTGAAACTTTAAGTAATGCCATTTTTTCTCCTTTTCTTTTGTATTAAAAAAACACACTCTAAGCATTAAACGCCTAGAGTGTATAATTTATTGGTAAAAATTTAAATTTTTTTAAAAATTTTTTATTGATTAGGTGGAAGCATTGAAGGTTGATTGTTTGGGTTAAAATATCTGTTATGATTTCTTATGTCGTTTTGCATTTTATCCAAATCATTATAGTTATTTTCAAAACCCATTTTATTTTTAAAATCTGAAATAGACATAACGCCTTTATCTATATTTATATTAGTTAAATCATTATTACTTAAATGTTTTTTTAATAAAGTTTTAAACTTTCCGCCTTTTTCCTGTGCCTTGACTTCGGAATTGTTTACAGCAAAAACAGAAATATTATTGTTATAATTATCAAAAAATCCTTGTTGCTTAACAGTTTGTATTATTAACTGTAAACAATTATCCAAACTTTTACCCTCAATATTATCAAAATTTAATGTTGCTAAAACGGAATCTGCATCATCGTTCATTGAACTTACTGCAACAATTTCATCTGAAGCATTTGTAGTAATACAAAAAGCAGGGTTGATGGCTAAAACATAGGAAGTTAAATTAGAACTACCTTCTTCATTAGATATTGGCATAAAAAGAGTGAATGCTAAAACAAATAAAATCAATGACAACGCTCCAACAGTTGCGAATTTAAAGAAACTGAATTTACTATGTTCTTTTGTTTCATAAGGGCTTTTTTCTTGAATTGGCGTAGATAAAACAAGATTAGACATTGGAATATCTAAATTATCACTTTCTTGTTTTAACAATTCTTTAATTTTACTTTTTTTCATCTAACACCTCCTTTAACTCTTTATGTAATTTTTTCATTGCAACATTATATTTCCATAAAACTGTGCCTAGTGGTAAATCTAAAAACCTTGCAATTTCTCTATTTTTATAACCATGAACAATGTGCAAAACAATAATTTGTCTTTCTTCAATATCTAAAATTTTAGCCATCATATCGTGCAGAAACATCTTGTCTTCAATCAAACTTTGTTTTGTATTTGGGATGTCATCAATTTTAACATCGGCATATTGTTTTTTTGATTTTATAAAGTCTAATGATAAATTTTTTGCAATTTGCAATATCCATGCCGAAGCATTTGTCCCTATTTTATAACTTTGAATATATCTCCTAATTTTTATAAATGTTTCTTGAGTTAAATCTTCTGCATCTTGATAATTACAAACTATAGAATAAATAAAACTAAAAATACCTTTATGCATTTGTTGGTATAAAACACTAAATGCCGTTTCATCACCGCATTGAACCTGTTCTATTAACTTATTTAACTCATTATTTTTCACGCATCACACCTATTAAACGGAAAGTTTTTCTTTTTTATTGGTTATTATAGCATAAAATTTTAACATTTTAAATAAAATCACAAAAATATTTAAAAATGGCACTTACGCGTGTGCTTGTCTTGAACAAGTGGCGTCGCTTCGCTCCGCCAGACAAGCACACGC
>CAZTNT010000070.1:0-5635 GCA_964614965.1 uncultured Lachnospiraceae bacterium
AGGGACTTGAACCCCCACGGTCTCCCACTAGATCCTAAGTCTAGCGCGTCTGCCATTTCGCCACATCCGCTCGTCGCAAATCTCACTATTGCAAGTTTGTTGTCACAAACATTTGTTTTTTGTTTGTTAGCCTTCTAAATCGTTTTTCAAGGCAAAGTTATAAAAAAAGCGCCTGAGCGCTCTGGTGGCTCATCCGGGACTTGAACCCGGGACACCATGATTAAAAGTCATGTGCTCTACCAACTGAGCTAATGAACCATTTATTTAACACCACCTTTTCAAGTGATGACTTTTGTATTATACACTATAAAAATAAAAAAAACAAGTGTTTTTAAGAAAAAAATTAAAAAAATTTCATAAAATATTTAAAAATTTTCTAAAATTGTCTTGACAATAAAATTTGAAATGTGGTATTATACACGTGTGCATGTGAATGCAACTGCAATATTGCTAAATAATTTTCAAGCAAAATTATTTAGAAGGCAAAATATAGGTTTCTCACGAAACGTGCGTTTCGAAGGGAATAAGGAACAAACGGGCAAAAGACTAATATTTGCGTTAGCAAACTGGTTTATGTGAGATTTGTGACGCGCGGGTGTAGCTCAATGGTAGAGCGCTAGCCTTCCAAGCTAGTTACGAGGGTTCGATTCCCTTCACCCGCTCCATTTTATTAAAAGGGCTTTTGCCCACATGCGTCAATAGCTCAGCTGGATAGAGCATCGCCCTTCTAAGGCGGGGGTCAGGGGTTCGAATCCCTTTTGACGCACCAAGAGGATTGAATTCTCAAAAAGCACTGAATTATATTTAAATTTACCTTTTCAAAAGAAAAGGAAGAAAGGAAAAAGTTTGTTTGTCCTTTCTTAAAATGTGGGCAAATGCCCATAATTGAAGTTTGCTGAAATATCAGCAAACGATAACAAAGGGCAAATTGCCCACATAGTGGGGTATCGCCAAGCGGTAAGGCACAAGACTTTGACTCTTGCATGCGATAGTTCGAATCTATCTACCCCAGCCAATGGTGGATATAGTTCAGTTGGTAGAGCGCCAGATTGTGGATCTGGTTGTCGCAGGTTCGAGTCCTGTTATCCACCCCATCAAAAAAACGCACAATCAAGTGCGATTTTTTTATTCTTCATTCTGCATTTTTCATTCTTCATTAACACGGACTCGAACCAAGGTTCGCTCTGTCGAGCCAGACCGCACTGGTGTGCTCCCGAAATTACGCTAAAACAACAAGCAGTTGTTGTTTCTTTACGCTATTTCCCTGTTATCCACCCCATACATCGCATTTAACTGTTTAGTTATTTGCGATTTTTTTATCGCAAATTAACCTTTTAGTTAATGCTCCTTTTTCCCTTCAAAACATTCGTTTTGCAGGAACCTATTAAATTTCACCAACTAGGTGATATTTTTTATTCTATTGCAATAAAAAAAATTTCAACCTGGAAAGGTTGGATTTTTTAAAATAAATATGCTATTGTTTGTGCACGTGGCATGCTGTTTAATAATTGAGCAAATTCTTTTTTTGTTCTTATACTTTTGCGCATTATATCTTTAAAAGTATATGTTTTAACTTTATTTATATCAGTTACTCCTAGAAGATATTGAGTTGTTGTTCCGTCTTGTGTAAGCTCCTCATTTTCATCAATTATGATATCTGCAAAAGAAAAGTGCAAAAACTTGTTTGGATTATTTCCTTCAACAGACATAACAAATGATTGTTTTCCTCTATTTTGCATTTCTTCCATTGCTAGTTTAAACAAATCATAAGCTATTGCACCTTTTCTATATTTTTCATCAACAAACATCAACGAAATGGACGCCGAGTAATCTACATCATTAACAGAAATAGCCTCGCTAAAGTCAATAGAAATAACTCCAATTGTTTCACCATTATTTTTTGCAACATAATAGGCCTTATATTCGCTTTGAATATCTTTTAGAATATATTCTTTAAATGCAATTTCGTCTAAATCTTCCAAATTTAACATTTTGTTTAATTCTTTTTGCATTGAAACAATTGAATCAACGTCAGTCAAACTTCCTTTTTCAAATTTTATTTTCATTTTTTCTCCTATTTGTATTATAACTTTTATATTTAGCTTGTCAAGAAAAGTATTGACAAAAAATGATTTATATGTATAATAACAAATAAGGAGATTCATTTATGAAAGAAACATCTTATGTTATGGTTAAACCACAATTTGCAAATTACGGAGCCGTGATTCGTGAAATTATGAAAAGACTCAAAGCTTCTGGAATGGAAATTGTTGACTCTGCTCTTATTCAATACGGCAAAGAGGAAGCAAAACTTCACTACTCTGCTCTTGTTGAAAAACCTTTTTATCCAGAACTTGAAAAATACATCACAAGTGACTATGCTTATGGAATGGTTGTTCGTGGTGAAGATGCAATTGCAACTATTCGTGCTCTTGTGGGAGCAACAAAGAATCCAGAACCTGGAACTATTCGTTATGACATACCTGAACGTTTAGGTTGGGATCTTAGAATAACTGAAAATGTTGTTCACGCATCTGACAGTGTTGAAAATGCAAAAAAAGAAATTGAAATTTATTTAAGTTTAATTGATCAAAAAAGATCAGAAATGGAAAGATAATATCATTGTAAAACTGCCATATGGCAGTTTTTTCTTTGCATAAAAATTATAAATAGTTTACAATATTGTTATGAATATAGAAAAATGGATTAAAGAAAACACTCAATCTTTACAAGGAAAAACCATCGCTATCACTGGTTCAACTGGAGAAATTACAAATCAAGTTGTTAAAATTTTAGCATGTTTAAATTCAAACTTCATTTTTATAAACCGCTACAAAGAAAAAACGCAAAATCAAATCAATGAACTCACTTCACTTTATCCTAACATAAAAATTGAGTTTGTTGAGTGTAATTTGTCTAATTTTGAAAGCGTAAAATCCGCCACCAAAAAATTAAAACAAAAACATATTGACATTCTCTATCTTGCAGCAGGTGTTTACAATGTGCCAAGATTTAAAACCGATTTAGGTTACGACAACGTTTTTCAAACCAATTTTATTTCTCACTACTATATTGCAAAAGAACTACTAGAAAATATCAAAACGGTTAACGGAAAAATTGTTGCGGTGAGTTCAATTGCTCATAACTATTCTAACATTGATGAAAAAGATATAGATTTCTCAACAAGAACAAAACACAGCAAAGTTTACGGAAATGCAAAAAGATTTTTAACCTTTGCATTAATGGAACTTTGCAAAAAAGAAAATGTTAATCTCTCTATCGTTCATCCTGGACTCACTCTAACCAATATGACCAATCATTATCCAAAAGCAATCAACTGGCTTGTGACAATTTTTATTGGTTTGTTTTGCCCTAATCTAAAAAAAGCAAGTTTATCTCTTGTTAAAGGCGTTTTTGATTCAACCTCATATCATGAATGGATTGGACCAAGCATATTCAACATTTGGGGACAACCAAAGAAAAAGAAATTGAAAACTTGCACTGAAAGTGAAAGCAAAAAGATTTTTAAAATTGCTAATGTCATGTTGAGCGAAGCCGAAACATCCCATAATTAGAAAATGAACTTAATGCAATATTTTAAATAATCCGCAATATTTCATTTTTCATTTGTCGTCAGACATTTATGGGATCCTTCGACTACGCTCAGGATGACAATTTACATATTCATTAATAAATAATAGCCTAATGGCTATACCTTTTGAAACTAGTTAAAAAATAAGGAAATGCATTTTCCTTATTTTTTACTAAAGTGTTGACAAATTAAAATTTTTCGACTACTATATAAGTATGAGGTATCATACTATTATCATGTACTGTTAATTACAACTGAATGTTGCACGGATAGATGCAACTTGTTTTTGGTTGTAAAAATTTGATGATGAGTATGATTTTTTTGTATTTAGAATAAGGTTTTGTCATACTCAATTAGGAGAAATGTATGATAATATTAGATGTAAATAAATTAAGTAAAGATTTTGGTTATGGAAAGTTATTTGATTCGGTTAGTTTTTCTTTAAACGAAGGTGAATCCATATCTATTATAGGCCCTAATGGTTGCGGTAAGTCCACTATTCTTAAAATGATTATGGGATTTGTTAAAATAGATAGTGGTACTATTAATATCAAAAAAGGAGCCAAGGTTGCATATCTTGACCAAACTGGTTCCTCTATTGATGATGATAGGTGTGTATATGAAGTATTAAAAAGCGCTTTTACAGAACTCAATCTTATGCAAGAAAAAATAAATGAGTTTCAAGAAAAGTTGAATTTAGATTTAAGCGAGCAAGAATACAATATTGTAATGACTAAATATTGTAATTTTCTAGAAAAGTTTTCATATCTTGGCGGATATGATATTGATATAAACATCAACACTGTTGTTGATGGGTTAAATATTGATAAAGACTTGCTAAACCAAAGTTATAATAAATTAAGTGGTGGAGAAAAAACACTTATACAACTAGCTAAAGCATTACTTATTAAACCAGATTTGTTTTTATTAGACGAACCAACTAATCATTTGGATATTAAACGAATTGAGTGGTTAGAAAGTTATATCAAATTATTTAAAGGTGCAACCGTTATTGTTTCGCACGATAGATATTTTTTGGATAAGATGTCTAATAAAATACTCGCAATTGATAATGGCAAGGCAAAAGTATATAGCGCTAACTATTCTGGATATTTGATTGAAAGAGAAAAAGAATTTGAAAAACAAATGGCTGAATTTAAAAATCAACAACTTGCAATTAAACGACTAGAAGAACAAATTAAGTATTTTTCAGAAATGGGTATGGCTAAAAATAGTTCCACCCTTTGTGATAGAGCTCATTCTCTTCAAACTCAACTTGATAGAATTAAGAAAAATGCAGTTACTAGACCTAGAGAGCCAAAGAAACTAGATGTTGAATTTGACACATTAAGAAAAACTAGTAAGGAAATTATTAGTTGTAAAAATCTATCGGTTAAAGTTCCTAATGGTAAAACTATTCTTAATAATATTAACATAAATATTTGTTCAGGCGAACGTGTTGCCTTTATTGGTGCAAATGGTAGTGGCAAATCAACACTCGTAAAAACAATTATGAATACTCAAGATTTGGAAGTTTCTGGAAATATAAAGATTGGCCCAAGTGTCAAGATTGGATATTTACCACAAATAATTAACTTTTCAAATGAAAAATTATCATTACTTGAATATTTTAAAAATGAAATTGGAGTTAATGAGCAAATTGCAAGACAAATCTTAGCAAACTTCCAGTTTTACAAAGATGATGTAAATAAAAAAGTTGAAAATCTTTCAGGCGGTGAAAAGATAAGAGTTAAACTGGCAGAACTTTTGCAACAACAAATAAACACACTTATTTTTGACGAACCTACTAACCATATTGACATTCCAACAAAAGAAGTTTTGGAACAGGCTCTTGAAAACTTTAATGGAACATTAATATTTATTAGCCACGATAGATATTTTATAAATAAGTTTGCTGATAAAACTATAGAATTTAAAGATGGTAAAATAACTACCTACCTAGGCGGATATGATGATTATAAACAAAACTCAATATAATTTTAATCGTTTATAAAAAAACAAATGGCATTTAGGCGTGTGCTT
>CAZTNT010000071.1:0-5626 GCA_964614965.1 uncultured Lachnospiraceae bacterium
ACAAACAAAGATTTGCTTGAACTAAATCGTGAATGTGAAATTATGTTTAAAGAAGGTGTGAAACCAACTAAAATATCAAAGTATTATTTAACAGAAAAACAAAAAATTGAAAATAGAGCTGAGTCTATTAGATTACGTTTAAAATCTATTGATAAACACAAAAATTCAAAAAAATCATAAAAATATAAATAATATTGTTGACTTTTGAGGAATAATTTTATTATTATGATAATAATGAAGAATAAAAGGAGGGAAATAATTATCTAAGTGTAATTATTTCCTTTTTCTTTAATTCTTATTTTAGAATTTTTTCAAAAAGGAGGGTATTATGCAAAAATTCTTAAAGAAAAAATCAACATTAATTGGTTTAGTTGTGGCAACAATTATTATGACACTTCTTTTAATTGTTTTTTGTGTTCGTCCAGTAAGTCTTGGTTACACTTATTCAGGAGATAATTATTCATATCACTTTAAAATTTCAAAGTATGAAAAAATTTCTGAGGTTTTGGGTGCAGAAGTAAAAACAGATGGCTATTTCTTTGCTAAAGATGGTTATTTAGTAACAGTTGCAGCCGATGACTATGACGATTTCAAACAACAAAAAGAAAATATTGTTGACAATTGGGGAACAGTTGGAAAATTACATCAAACAATGGAAATTAACGCTTTTAGAATTAAAGTTGGGGATGAAGTAACGGCAACTTGCACTGGTGCAATTGTTACCGTTTCAATCTTCGGAGTAACTGAACTTGCTTTAATTGCTTTAACCGTTTTGTCAATTATGGCAACCACTAAAAAATCTGGTTCAAAAAAGAAGAGAAAATAAAATTTTTAAAGAAAAGACACCTTCTGGTGTCTTTTTCTAACTGAAAAACCTGTCATTCTGAGTGGAGCGCTAGCGGAATCGAAGAATCCCTCAATTAGAACGAAATGCTTCGTTTTAGGGATATTTCGACTGTGCTCACATGACACGAGTTATTCAAAAAAATTAAAATTATTTGAAAAGTTGTCAAAGGTGTTGAAGTTATTAAAATTGCATCTAAATCGAGAACAACAACGATTTGTTCTTATGTTGTGGCACTCAGTGAAAGTGCACAAAAATTCAGGAAAAGATGCAAATTGTGTAGATTTAACGCAATCACAACATCCCGTGCGATAAAAGAAATGATATGTCATAATAAGTCCTTTTAAGGAATGAATTTCCATATTATTTTTCATTTCAAAGAAAAATCTATGTAATAATAAATCCTTTTAAAACATATTATGCATAAATTAAAATTTTGCTAAAGTTGTTTATAAAGGAACAATTATTTATGTAAAAACAACTAACATGTTTCCTTACATTATTTGCCAAAAATTTTAAGAGTAAATTTGTATCTTGTGCATATGATAGTATAGAGGTATGTATGAGAGAAATTGCCCTAGCAACAAGGGTTGAGAATAAAGATATTTTAGACTTTTTACAATTAAACATAAAATCTCGTCTAGATTTTTGCAAAACATTAATAACAACTTATTGTGACAATAACTTTTGTTATCTTTTGTTTGCTTGTGAAGAAGAGTTTTTTAGAGTGTGTGAAGAAGTAATTCGTGAATCAATTATTGATTACATAGAATCAATATATAAAGTTAATTATATTAAAAAAATGCTCAAAAATCCCCTTAGCGACACACTCGCATTTAATGCTTACATTAAAGTACTTGCAATTTTTGACAAAGCAACCGACGCAAATGCATTAAAAGATATAATTTTATTTAATCAAACTTTTTTTGTTGATAGTTTTTTAGAATTTCGTTTATCTCCACTTAAAACTCATTGGAATAATTTAGCAAATTTGAGTAGTGATAATATAGCACTTTTTAATTCTGGCACATTTGTGGACATAATCCGCTTTCTAATCAACACAATGGATAATGATGTTTACAAAGTTAAAGTTATTTGTGATAATGAAATTTTTAAAATTTACAACATAAAAAACAAAAATGATAAGTTAAAAAAGATTGCTGAATGTAATAACTCTCTTGAACTTATAACAAATGTGTTAAACTCTTGCCCGAATTATGTTGATGTTTATTTAACAACTGACAACAACAATGAAGCGGTGAGTTTTTTGAGCAATGTTTTCGCAAACCGCCTTAAAATTTATTCTAAAAATTAGAGATTGACAAAAGCATACATTCGTGATATCATTCCAGCATATGGAGGATATTTATGGTTAAATATAATGGCTTAACAAAAGCTGAAGTTTTATGCGCTTTATATAACAATTCAAACCCTCAAGGCATGGGAATGTTTGTTTATCAACATGGCAAAATGTCTTTGGAAGTTGCAGAAGAAATGATAAAACAAAGAACAAGTTTTGATTATATTCAAGGAAGAGTTATGAAAGTGGATTTATCAGATGACGAGGGCTTTGAAGAGTGGCTTTATGATAGAGATAATGGCGAAGGCGCTGCTCAACAAGCTTTGGATGATTATTTGCTTGAAAAAAATAATGTTAGTAATGTTTAATTTATTGACTTTACAAAAAATTAATGATAAAATATTAGTATCTAAATAGACTACTTTTTGGACAAGTAGGTTATAAGTCCCTGTTACGAGAGAGTGCATGCTGGCTGGAATTTGCACATCAAACTTATAAGTGAAACCACCAATCAGGTCAACGCAAGTGATATTCTTGCAAAACGAGAGAGTGCATGAATTTTTGTTATGCACTAATTAGGGTGGAACCGCGGTTAGATATATCGTCCCTTGGAGTTAAATCCAAGGGATTTTTTATATTCTATATGTCATCCTGAGCGTAGTCGAAGGATCCCCCAAACGAAGTGACTTGTTCTGATTAGGGGATGTTTCGACTTCTTTACACTTCGCTCAACATGACATAAAAAACAAACAAATCAAAGGAGGAAAGTATGCAATACACGTATAACACGCAAGGAACATGCAGTAAGCAAATCATCATTGATGTTGATGATAACAACATTATAGAGAATGTAACGTTTATTGGTGGTTGTAATGGAAACACCAAAGGAATAAGTCAGTTGGTTAAGGGTATGAACATTGATGATGTTATAACCAAACTTCAAGGCACAACCTGTGGGTTTAGACCAACCAGTTGTCCAGACCAACTTGTAACCGCACTTAAACAAATTAGAGAAAAAAAGGAGAAAAAATAAATGGAAACAAATTGGTATTGGGACAATAAACTTCATAATGCAAATATTGTAGACATTGAAGAAAAAGAGATTGATTAAGATTATAAGCAAAAAAATCCAATTAGAAATACTTTAACTTTAAAAATAGATAGTTCCCATGCAATAGGAGAAAATTCAATTAAAGAAATTAAATTTTATAACTATAAAATAATTTCAGAATTAAAAAAAACCAAAGGACTTTGGTGGAAAGAAGATAAATTAGAAATTAAAAGAGATAAGTTTATTTTAACAATCAGTGGTCATGAAAATGATGTTTTTGTTGTTAAATTTGACAAAGCGGAGAGTATTAGATAATTAAAGGAGAAAATTATGGAAAAAGAAGAATTAGAATTATTAAATCAAAAGCAAGAAATGTATCGCCACAGTATGAGCCATATTCTTGCAAAAGCAATTAAGGAATTATATCCTAATGTTAAATTAGCAATTGGGCCGGCAATTGATAATGGTTTTTATTACGATTTTGACAACGTTACAATCACTCCAGAAGATTTTGGAAAGATTGAAGACAAGATGCGTGAAATCATCAACAAAAATGAGGATTTTGTGCGTTTAGAAGTGAGCAAGGCTGAAGCGCTTGAAATGTTCAAAAATGAACCATACAAAACTGAATTAATCAATGAACTTCCAGATGGAGTTACAATCAGTGTTTATAAAACAGGTGAAGATTTTATGGACCTTTGCCGTGGGCCACACGTTGAAAACACAAAATTTTTACGTGGCTTTGCTTTCAAAATCAACAGAGCAAGTGGTGCTTATTGGCGTGGTAGCGAAAAGAATAAAATGTTAACAAGAGTTTATGTTTATGGTTTCTTAGATAAAAACGACCTTAAAGCATATGTTCAACAAATGGAAGAAGCTTTAAAGCGTGATCACAGAAAACTTGGTAAAGAACTTGGTTTGTTCTTCATTAGTGATTATGCAAAGGGTATGCCAACTTATATGCCAAAAGGATTAACGCTAAAAAATGAACTCATCAAATATTGGAGAGAGGTGCATCAAAAAGCGGGTTATGTTGAAATTGAAACTCCAATGGCAATGAATCGTGAACTTTGGGAAACATCTGGTCACTGGGATCACTACAAAAATAATATGTATACATTCCAATGTGAAGATGACACTTTTGCTATCAAACCAATGAACTGCCCAGGTGGAATGTTGTACTATATGCAAAATAAACATTCATATAAGGAATTCCCTTTGCGTGTTGGAGAACTTGGAAAAGTCCATCGTCATGAAGCAAGTGGAACACTTAATGGATTATTAAGAGTTAGATGCTTCACTCAAGATGATGCGCATATTTTCATGCTTCCAAATCAAATTGAAAGTGAAGTTATGAATGTAATAAAACTTGTTGATGAAGTTTATTCAACTTTTGGTTTAACTTACACAGTTGAACTTTCAACAATGCCAGAAAGTCACATTGGTGAAATTGAAGAATGGCAAATGGCAGAAACTGCTCTTGCAAATGCACTTAAAAATAATGGTTTGGAATATAAAATCAATGAAGGTGATGGTGCTTTCTATGGTCCAAAAATTGATATTCACGTAAAAGATTGTATTGGCAGAGAATGGCAATGCGGAACAATTCAACTTGATATGCAACTTCCAAAGCGTTTTAATTTAACATATACTGATGCTGACGGAAGCGAAAAAGAACCAATTATGATTCATAGAGTTATTTATGGTTCAATGGAAAGAATGATGTCAATCTTAATTGAAAACTTTGCTGGAGCATTCCCTGTGTGGATGAGCCCAACTCAAGTTCAAATCATCACAGTTAGCGATAACAATAATGACTACGCAAAATCCGTTCAAGCAAAATTACAAGCAAAGGGTGTTAGAGTGGAAGTAGACTTGTCAAACGAAAGTGTCGGTAAGAAAATTAGAAATGCTGTTATGACAAAATCTCCATATGTTCTTGTTCTTGGTGACAAAGAAATGGCAGACGGAACAGTGGCAGTACGTTCTCGTGGAAGCAAAGACACTGTGACTATGAATTATGCTGATTTTGAAGCAGAATTAATGGATAAAATTAACAACAAAACTTTAGGATAATCAATATAAAAAATTAAAAAAGGATGTAAGGGTTATCCCTTTTGAAACTAGCAAAAAATTAAATAATAAAAATAGCATTAGGAAAATGAAGTTGACCTCCAAAAGTGTCCGACTTTTTGGGTTCATAGCATAATCCTAGTGCTATTTTTTAACTTTATGCATTACATCATTGCCTTAGTGGTGGTGATGATGAAGATGTTTTATTGGTGTGTCAACCTTACAATTTATATTTTTGCACTGCTCATTATCAATTTCAAATTCTAATGTTGAGTGAGAAATGTTGTGTTCATTAAGTTCTTTTTTTATCTTTGTTTTTAATTCGTAACAATTATTTGAATTAGTTACAATATGCATT
>CAZTNT010000072.1:0-5577 GCA_964614965.1 uncultured Lachnospiraceae bacterium
ACGGGTTCAAGTCCCGTCATCAGCTCCAATCATAAACCTTTGAAAAACCCTTATATTTAGGGCATTTCAGGGATTTTTATTTTTATAAATTTTAGTTCTATTTTTAAGCATAAAAAACTTTTGCTGTCAATTTTTGGAGCAATTGCTGTCAAAAAAGAGACAAAAAAATAGACCGATAGTTAAATCTTGAACTATCGGTCTAAATTGTTCTAATACTATACTAAACTGATATATTTGCTGTCAATTGCTGTCAAATTAATTTTAATCGTCATCTAACTTTTCTTTTTTATGAATATATAATTCTTCAGCTTTGACTTTTGTTCCATCTGGCCACACCATTTTCATTGAGCCAACTTCATATTCAACATAAACTTTGTCCTTTCCAAACTGATTAATATTATCATCAATTTCAGGGAAATATCTACTTAAAGTTTTTAAAACATTAAAAAATAACATTATTTTTTCTTTTGTTTCTTTGTTTTTCCCTTCATTTATATATTCAACTATTACTTTTGGAACACTATATAATCTATATAATTCTTCCATCTCTCTATCACTAAAAATTCCATTGGTAGAAAAATATCGTTTTTTATCATAAATTTCTTTTGAAAATTTGCTTAATTCCTCTAATGCCTCCCTAGAATACTGACCTAAAATTTTTATAATATTACTATTTTTTCTCTTTAAAAAGTTTTCAAAAGTCCTTAAAAATTCATCATAATTAATGAATTCAAAATCACTAATGGCAATCTTTAAACTTTTTGATGTGTCATAAAATAAATTTTCGATTACATTTTCAATATATAAGTTTATATCATCTAGCTCTTTTAATCTTTCTATTTTTATTCTTTTGTTATTCTCACAAATAATTAAAATATTTCCAATTCCTGTAGCTATCAAACCTGTTCCAACAGCAAAACAAATCTCATTTATTATTTTTAATTCTGTTATGTCAACTTTTTGCCCAACAATTAAAATATTAAGTCCCAACAATAGCAATAATGCTACGTATTTAAACTTTGTTTTATAAAATATAAAATAGCAAACTATCGTTAAAAATATAATTATCAAATCCCAAAAAAATGGCTGATTCATAGAAATAAAATAATATGTAGGGAAAGCAATTAATACACCAATTATAAAGTAAACCGTTTTTAATACTTTCTTACTATATTTTATATCACCCAGCAAAGAAATCATTGATGTGATTATATATAATAATATAAAAAATATTGTTGTTTTTATTGTTGTGATATTTAAGAACATTGTGGCTGTTGAAGCAATACTTCCTAGAATGCTAATAATTAAAACAATTAATACACCCAAATCAAACTTGCGTATTTTTTTTATTATTCTATTTTTTTCTTCTATTAACTTTTTTACATCAACATCAGTTTTGGTATTAAGTTTAGGTTCAACCCGTTGTTCATATTTATACAATTTCTTATTTGAGAGTTTGTCAAATAAAGAAACAAAAAGTATAATCGCCCAAGCGATTAGGTATGCATAATTTTTTAGAATTTCAATTACTATTTCTCTCATATGTTATATGATACCATATTTTTCTGTTAAATGGAATATGTTTAAGCTATTTACATCTCAAAATCTTTTTCTTTCTTCTTTTTCTTTCTTTCAAGTTCTTTAATCCTTCTATCAATTTCTTCATCAGTCATTTCATCTTCTTGTGAAGTTTCTTCCACTTCTTGAGATTTTTTGTTTTCTTGTATTTTGGTATTAAGTCTATCGGTAGCTTCTCGGACATAATCATTATTAACAGAGTTGTAAACCGAGATTGTAGTTTTGACATCTCTATGACCTAAAAGCTGTTGTATTACTTTGGGATTTTCATTCATTTCAAATAGCATATTTGAGAATGTGTGTCGAAGTCCGTGAAAATGGATATTGAATTTGTTTAATCCATTTCTTTTCTTAAATCTATCAAATATCTTTCTAGTTCCTGAATATGTCCTATAACTGCCATCATCATTAGCAAAAACAAAAGATGTTGGAGATGTTAAAATTGCTGTTACATCAGGATTTGTTTGTTGTCTTTCGTTTTGTTTGTCTTTCCAGTGTTTTAAGGTTTCTATGACAATATCTGTTACAGGTATATCTCTAACACTACAAGTTGTCTTCGTGTCGCCAATGACTGTTTTTCGGTCCTTAACATTGCCTTGTTCATCAAACTTTGGCACTTGTCTAATTGCTCGTTCAACCCTTATTGTTTTGTTGTTAAAATCTATATTTTTCCACTTTAAAGCAAGAGCTTCGCCAATACGAAGTCCTGCAAACATAAGAGTAATACAAAGTGGTTTAATAAAGTTAGCTTCATCTTTATTTAATGCTTCCAAAAATCTATCTCTAATCTCTGGTGGCATTGCCTTATATTTCTCATCATTATCTTCTTCATAAATATTCCTTTTGCCTTTGACTTTCACTTTTAGGGTAGGATTAACAAGTATCCATTTATTGTCTATGGCATACTCAAAAAATTGATTTAATAGATGTTTGCATTTTTTAATAGTATCGTTGCTGTAACCTTCTTCAATTAGGTTGTTGACCAATTTTTGTATGGCATAACTATCTATCTCATAAACTTTCATTTTGCCAATTAGTGGGGCAATGTGGAGTTTAAAGTTTCTAATATTACCTTCAAAAGTTCGAGGACTTACAGCACTCTTCTTAAAGGTCATAAGATATTCAAACATCAAAGTTTCAAGATTATTGTTTTCAACTAACTCATAAGAATTACTTTTTAATCTACCACTAATTTCAGATAATTTTTTAACAACTTCTGCTTGTGTTTTACCATAAATTGTTTTTCTAATAATCTTGCCATTTTCATCATAGCCCATCGTTAAAGCTCCGCCCCAACGACCATCACTTCTTTGGAAAACTGAACCTTCATTATTTGCTCTGCGAGTTTTGCTTACTGCTTTCTTTTTAGCCATTTTGCACCTCGCTTGTGTTGTTTAAAGTGAGCCAAGTAACAAAATTTAGCACACTCACAACTTGTCTTTTTCCAACCTTTGTAGTTGGGAAATTTTTACTTCTCATCAAATTTCTAACGTTATCTCTACCAAGACCTGTAATCTTAATTAGGTCTTCACAATCAAGAAAATCTTTATTGTATTTTTGCGAAATTCTATTAACTTCGCTTTGTATTAAATTGTTAATATTAAGTTGTGAATTATTTTCAAATGTCATATTTATTCGTTCCTTTTTACCATAAATTTTTGTCTCCTTTTCTAAAACTTCAAGTGGACTATTTGCTTTGAGCAATAGTCGTTTTTTTTACAATCAAGCCCTTTTTTCATAACTTGACAATCGGTGTTCGGGTATCCCGACAGCCGAAATAATGAGTAGAAACGAAACAAAAGTATGTGTGTCAGTAAAAGGTGCTATATTTAGGCACTTTTACACACTTAAACTTTTTATTGTTTCTACCTTATGCTCTATACTAAATATAATCTACATTTCCATCTCATAACCACCATCTTCTTGGATTAAACCTTCTTCTTTTAATCTCTTGAAATGGACTTCTTCAAGGTTTCTCATAAACTCTTGAAATGAGTGGATTGCTTCGTATTCTACAAGACGATTTAGATAAATGCATTGCTCTAATAGTTGCGACATTTTCTTTCGTTGCATTGCTTTTTCCATTTTGTATTTGGCATTAAATTGAGTTCTTTCAAACTCTAATTTTTTAATCTCTAATGCTTGTTTTATTACAATGCCTCCAAGTCGTCTATATAGGTCTTTTTGCATTTTGTCGCCAATGGTTGATGTTTGTTTATAACCATTCCTTTTGCAATATTTATCTATGGTGTCTTGCTTTTCTTTTAGTGCGTCATCAAAGTAATTTTTCTCTCGTTTTATCCTATAATTATGTTTGATAATATAGTCTGAAATCTTGTCAATTTGTGGTCGCAAATGTTCCATATTTTCACCGTTATAATACAGGTGTCCTTCGGGTGGAAAGTTGTTTGAAAGTTTAACTAGCATAGATTTTAGTTTAAGACTAGATACTTCGTTAAACACTTCATTTGCTTCCTTAATTAGGTTTGTTCTAATCCTTATCTCTCTTGCTTTGAAATCTGTCGCACAGAGCTCCATATTGGCTTTAAATTCGTCCATAGCAAGGCAAGACAGCTTTCCCATTGAATAACCCTTTCCGTGGTCTGTAAGTCGCTGTGGTTCCTTCTCAAAGAAGATTAAATGAATATGTCTGTTATCGGTGTTCTCGTGCAATCCTGCAAACCATTCAATGTTGTCAGGATTAAGTCCTGCTCGTTTGAAAAACTTCGGTAATTCACTTTGCATAATGTTTTTTGCTTGTTCAAAATTGTTACACCAATTAAGTCCAAATCGTTCTTCAAAACTAACAACACCAGACCATATAACAGATTCGGTTTCTCGCAAGTGTTCTCGGGTTAAAGCAATTTGTTTTTTATTCATCTTTCCATCTTGATTAAAAATCCCACTAGACTTTGTGCTGTTGTTTGAATATTCTACAAAGTCAATATTCTTCAAATCTTTAATACCTGTATCAATGTATTTCATATAGTCGTTATATTTGTTTGAAGAATAGAATTTTCGTTTGTCTTGCATTTCTGGATTGTTAGGGTAATTGGGCAAACAAAATTCAAGCATAAAGTTAACATTAGGAACTTCTTTACCTTCTGCCATTTAGCAAATCCTTTTTCGTTTGAGCTCTTAATACTTCAAGGTCATAGTCGGTTGGTTCGTATTTCCAATCACTGCTATAACTCCTTAAATTCGCTCCTGTGGACTTTAAGAGTAGTTTGGTGTTTAGGTTTGTCATTGCTTGATTTGTTAGAACTTCACCTGTGGTTTCTGCAAAGTAAGATTTTTGACCTTTCTCAATCTTGTCTAGTTTTTCATCAACTCCTTGCATATATCTTCTAATCTCTGAAAAGTTAATGCTGTTGTTGATTTGACTATCTCCAAGCATTTTCTCTGCACCTATTAGATCAAAGTGTCTTATGGTGTCTGTTTTATTGCCAATCATTGGCATAAATTTGTCCATAGCACGATTAAGCAAATCGGCTTGGTCTTTGTCATACACTCTAATGGTGTATTTTTGCATTACATCTTGTCGTGTAAGCTTCGGCATTTGTTATCCTCCCAGTTTAATAATTTTTGTTCTTGCTTTTGAAATTGTGTGTAATGTTGCTTTTGTTTTAATCCTCCTTTCGTTTAATTTTTTTACACAACAAAAAAGAAATCTTGGCGACTAGATTTCTTTTAAGCTTTTTCTATTCAGTTAAAGGGGGCAATGAGTAAGGGTGCTTTTCTTTATTTTTAATTTCTTTTAGTGTTCACAAAGAAAGATGAATTAAACTTTGTTTAGTTATTATATATAGCGAATAATGGGCAATCGCTATTTTTTCTTTGTTAGAGATTTTTTTATTTTGTTAACCCTCTCTATATTTATAACTACAAGAATTTTGATTTTGCCAAGTTGTTTTTGGGGTGTTCGACAAAACAAGTCAAAATATTTTTTCTTTGTTAGACAAAAAAGAACTACCTTGTTTGGTAGTTCTAAATCGCATA
>CAZTNT010000073.1:0-5494 GCA_964614965.1 uncultured Lachnospiraceae bacterium
ATTCATTTACAAGCCTTTCCATTGAGTCTATTTGATTCATTACATTAAACCGCCGAAACCACCCATTGGTCCCATTTTTTCTTTACTAATTTCTTCTGCTTTTGCACTTGCATCATTGATTGCAGCAATAATTAAGTCTTCCAACATTTCAACATCATCCGGATCAACAGCTGTTTTATCTAGTTTGATTGATTTAATTTCCTTTTTTCCATTCATTGTAACAACAACCATTTCTCCACCAGCTTTCCCAACTATTTCTGCTTTGTCAAGTTCCTCTTGCGCTTTTACCATTTGTTCTTGCATCTTTTTTGCTTGTTGCATGATAGCGTTCATATTCATTCCGCCACCAAAACCTCCGCCATAATATGCCATAATTACCTCCTAAAATTTAATTGATTTTGTTTTTAAATAAAATTAATTGGATTTTGGAGCGATTATATCAACTTTCCTTGCATATAATCCACACCTAAAATTTAATTGATTTTTTGCTTGCATAAAAGCAAGTGAATTTTTGAAACAATTATATCAAACTCGCTTTGAGATAATCGTTTTTCCTTATTTTAATCTTTAAACTTAATTTTTGACCTAAACACATCTTTTAAAGTGTCCTTAACATCCTGTTTTGACGCATTTGTTTTATCATATTCAATCAAAATGTCTTGAATGCCTTCATCAAATAAGTTTACTAATTTTAATAATACACTAATTCTTTCTTTATTGTCAATCGTTTCGTAAGTTCCCAAATCGTTAGTTGCTATAATTAATTTATTACCAATTTGATTAACTTTGTTAACATTAATCAAAGCATTTGATAAGGCAAACATATTGTTTTCTTTAACTTTAATAAGAACATTACCCCAAAGTTTTTCAATTTCATTTTGTTCTTTCTTTTGCACAATTGGTACATTAATTGGAGCAATGTTATTACTTTGTGGTGGTATGTTTTGAGTTGTTTGAACAGGACTCATTTGAACACTTCCAACTTTCATAAGTTCTAAACACACCATCTCAAACAAATTTTCTGGATTAAGACTATATTTCAAATCCAATTCTATTTGGGCAAATTTAGAAAATGCAACTTTTAGATAATCAACATCAAACAAATTTGCAATTTCACTGTATGTTGCAAATTCTCCTGGCAAGATATCTAAAACTGAATAATCTCCAACTCCCACCTTTATCATTATCAAATTTTTAACAAAATCAGCCATTTCCTTACATAAAACTTGAATATTTTTTCCTCTTTCTAGAGTGGACTTTATGTTAGTAAATAAAGTTGAAATATCATTATTTGCAATTGATAACAATATATTTTTAATGCTATCCCTGCTAGACAATCCAATAACATTCTCTGTTGCTTCATGAGTTATGTTGTAATCACAAAAAGATGCCACACTATCAGCAATTGACAACATATCTCTAACGCTTCCTTCTCCCGCTTTTGCAATAAGTTGTAAACTTTTTTCATCATACTTAATGCTTTTTTTGTCGAATACATATTTCAAATGTTCAACAAGCGCATTAATTGAAAGCAGTTTAAAATCAAACCTTGTACATCTAGATAAAATTGTTGCAGGAAGTTTGTGAATTTCGGTTGTTGCTAGAATAAAAATAACATGTTTAGGTGGCTCCTCTAAAGTTTTTAATAGAGCATTGAAAGCACTTTCTGTGAGCATATGAACTTCATCAACAATATAAACTTTATATTTACCAATTAAAGGTGGAAATTGCACTTTTTCACGCAAATCTCTAATTTCTTCAACCCTATTGTTGCTTGCAGCATCGATTTCAACAATATCAGTGTTTGATTCACTTAATGCAACACACTCAGCACACATTCCACAAGGGTTTCCATCGTTAGAATGCGTACAATTAACTGCTCTAGCAAAAATTTTTGCTGTACTTGTTTTTCCTGTTCCTCTAGGTCCACAAAACAAATAAGCATGAGTTAATTTGTTGGTTCTAATTTGATTTTTTAAAGTTTTAACAATAAAATCTTGACCAATAACACCATCGAAATCTTGTGGTCTAAATTCTCTATATAATGCTAAATTCATTTCATTTCTCCTTTTAACTTGCAATATCCACCAGCGTTCTTAATTTCTTCTTTATCGCCTGCAACTTATTGTCAACTTGTTTATTTGTTAGGTTATTACTTAAAGCAATTAAAGTGTAACTATCACCATTGAGAAATTGTTTTAAGATATTAAACTGCTCATTTGATAACATATCTTTAATTTTTGATATAACAATTGTGTTAACTTCTTTGTTGATATAATTTTGCTCTATATCACTGTTATCATCAACAATAACAAGCCGTAAAACATTTTCTTCATCACTTGAACTTGTTCCGTCATAATATTTAATTGGGAGATAAGAATTAAGTGGTGTGTTTTTCTTCCTGTTTGCATTCTTTACAGCGTTTTGAAGTTGTCTATGAATGCAAAGTGATGCAAACGCACTAAAACAGCTGTTTTTTGTTTCATCATATACATTAATTGCCTTATAAAGTCCAATCATTCCCTCTTGAATCAAATCATCAAACTCAGCACCAACCAAAAAATACTCACGAGAAATAGCTATAACCTTAGGTTTAAAACATTGAAACAATTCATCCATTGCTTCTTGATCGTGATTTTTTGCTTTTTTGATTAAGTTTGAAATGATTTCCTCTGTCAATTATTTACTCCTTTGTCTAACAACCTCGTAAACAGCAATTGCACTTGCATTTGATGCATTTAAACTGTTAACTTGCCCAAACATATCCAATGACAAAACTTCATCCACCGTTTCCATAACAAGTCGAGAAACTCCTTTCCCTTCACTTCCAACAACTAATGCGGTTGGATATGTGAAATCTGCATTATATAGTTTTTTGTTTCCAGCCTCCAGCGCATAAACCCAAACACCTTGCTTTTGCAATTCTTTAATTGTTCGAGTTATATTTGTGACCATTGCAACATTCATATTAATCACTGCACCTGCGCTAGTTCTGTAAACAGTATCCGTAACTTCGCATGCCCTATTTTGAGGAATAATCACCCCATGCACGCCAGCACATTCACATGTTCTAATAATTGCACCGAGATTATGTGGGTCTGTGATTCCATCCAAAATTACAATAAATGGCTTTTCAGCTCTTAGTTCAGCTGTCAGAAGGATATCTTTAATTTCACAATATTTAAAATCGGGAATATAAGCAACAATTCCTTGATTTTTAAACTTAAACTTCTTATCATAGTCTTTTTTTTCTAAAATTGTTACAGTTACACCCATTGCTATTGCCTTATCAACAAGGTTTATTACATCTGCATTGTCATTATTTTCTGCCACTATTTTTTCAATCTTAACACTTTTTTTGAGAAGTTCTCTAACAACATTTATTCCATCAACTAACATAATCTCTCCAAAACATGTTGCTCAAACATGTTGTTTAATTTATTTTGGTCATTATTTAAATACCAATACCCAACCAACGCCTCAAACTGAGTTGCCAAATTATATTCCTCTTGAGTTGAATTTTTGGCTTTGTTGTTTGTATGACTGTTTCTAGCTCTCATAACAACATCCAACTCATCTTCAGTTAATTTGGTTTTAATTTCTCTCATAATTTCTGCTTGAGTACGTGCACAAACAACAGAATTCGCCTTTTTATTGAGTCCATTAGGTTTTAAATTAAACAATTCAATTAAACGTTTTCTAACCATTAATGTGAACACACTATCTCCCAAATATGCTAAAGATAATGCATTTTTATAGTAATTAGTAGAATATTCTTGATTCATCATGTAAGAAATATATCACAAAGTTAAAAAAAAGTAAAGAAAGTTGTTTGAAATTCTTTGACAAATAGTTACAAATTTTCTATTATTAATACATACGGGAGTTTTTATATGGATTTTATCAAACAAATGAAAAAACGAGAATTCATAGAAATGGGGTTAAAAACTTTAGCATCTGTTTTGGCGGCTTTTTTAGCTATTATTTTGATGGAAGGTATGATTTATTCAATTAAGCTTAATGCTTTGAAAACAAAAGGTAATGGTTACACTGTAAATGGTGGTTCTACAATTGCATATTGCATTAAAGAATCTGAAGATAAATACTTTGTTATTTATTACAATGATGATGAAAATTCACCTCCAACATGGGCAGCTTCTAAAAATGAACGTTTATCTAAAGACGATTGTGAAAAATTGTCTGCAGTGGTTAAATTTCATGCACCAAATGCATTTGATTTCTCAATAACATCAACTCACTATATTGTTATGACTCTTTTCATTTCAGCAGTTGTTGGTTTCTTTGCTTATAAATTTATAGCACTATCAAGAGTTTATAAGAAAACCGAAGAACAATATCTAAAAACTGGAACAATTGAAATAACAAACATTTAAGACATCAACCGATGTCTTTTTTTTATTAATAAAATTGTCATGTTTGCACACAATACAAACATGACATATTTCAATTAGGTCAACTCGTAAACTTCTATTGACGGTAAATAAAATTGTCATGTTTGCACACAATACAAACATGACATATTTTAATTACCACGCAAAAGCAAAAAGATTAATTTTAAATGGAAATTGCATCAGTGCAAGCATTTTTTCAAACTATCACAATATTCGCCCTGCATTAGTTTTGTATTTTGAAAACAACATCCCGATTCCAATTCGTGAATATATGTGGAAAGATTATATAAATCTTCTTAATGAGCAAAATATTATTATAAACAATCCTGAAAATATTAATCTAAACCAACTCTCCAGTGTTAATTGAATAAATTAACATTTTTTCAACGGGTTTTTGAAATGCTTCTTCAATAGCAAATTTATATAAATTTAATTGTTCAGCATATTTCTCTTTTAAAACCCTTGCTGGTAGTGATGAGAATTTATAATCAACTAGAATGATTGAATTTTCTTTTTCGATGATTAAATCCACAACACCCTGAACCAAAATCTTATCGTTAATTTCACTTGCAACAACTTCAGAATATGGCACATACATCATGAATTCCGCTTCTTTTTTTATTGCAACGGCATCTTTAACAAGTGGACTCAATTTTTCATGAGCCAAACGAATTTTCTTATAATCAACTAAAGCAAAATCTGTGTTTTGTTGATAATGAGATTTTAAATCCAATGCTTCCAATGCCGAATGATATTCAGTTCCAACTTTTGCCCTATCACCAACATCGTGTTGTATGGTTGGTTTAATGATTGTTTTTACTTGGAAGCCATCAACTTCTGATTGTCTGCTGTTAATACCTGTTACAGTGTTCTTAAACGGAATCTTAAATTTACTTTGATTTTCATATTTAAAATTCTCACCTAACAATTCAACTTCAACCTCTTCGTGCGATGTAAGAACTCCCAAATCATCAATCTCTTCCAAAATTTGAAGTTCAAAGGTTTCTTTTTCTAAATGATCTTCACAAACATCTTCAGCAAAACAACTTAACAACATATTTGTGTAACTAGTTTTATTAATA
>CAZTNT010000074.1:0-5368 GCA_964614965.1 uncultured Lachnospiraceae bacterium
ATCAAGACCTTTTTCAAGAACCGTTGAAGATATAAGCTCTGGACTTTCAAGAATCATTTTATGTGAATCTGTTGAACCAACGGTGGTAACAATACCTTCACCAACCCTCGCAATAATTGTATCTTCGCCAGCACCAGAAATCTGCATTAACATATTAGACACAACTGTAACCTTTGCCTTAACAATAAGTTCGATACCATCTTTTGCAACAGCTGAAATTTCTGGAGTCTCAATAATTTTTGGAACAACGGTGTTTCTAACCGCTTCATAAACGTCACGTCCAGCAAGGTCAATTGCTTTTGCTTTTTGAACAGTTAAATCAATATTTGCTGAGAATGCAGCAACAAGTGCCTTAACAACATTTTCAACGCTTCCACCCGCCATAAAGTGAGTTTCAAGTTCATCAACTGAAATCTTAAGCCCTGCTTTTCTTGCAGTAATATAATTGAGAGTTATAAGTTGGCAATCAACTTTTCTAAGTTTCATACCTATAAGTTTCACCATAGAAATATGTGCAGATGAAACAAGTGCCCTGAACCATAGTTTAAAAGGAACTAGTGCAAGCATAACAATAAGTCCTGCAACCACAATTGCAGAAACAACACAAATGCCCACAATCCAACCAGCACTAAGCGATAGTCCGCATAAAAACATAGTCATACCTCCCATTCGTGACACTATTATACCATTTTTGCAACTAAAAATCAATACTAGTCTCAAAAATAATTATAAAAAAATAACAAAACAAGGTTTTTTGTCAAAACAAAAAAATGCAAAAAGTTCAAAAACTCTCTGCATTTTTACGCTATTTTAATCTTTATCTTTGTTTTTTATGTTTTTTTCAATTTTGTATTTATAAAACATTCCATACTCTTTAATGGCATCAAGTTCAGCTTGGTTATACCTGTAAAGCACAGCCTCAAGCGTATTGAAATAATCTTCTTCTTTTGGATACTTGTGCTTTTTTAAAAACTTAATCGAATATTTTTGAGCATCTCTTTCCACCGATTGGTTGTTATACATAATCGAGTCAGTTCCTGAACTAAAGTAAGAACCCCAGTTTCTCTGCCAGCTTCTAGCTCTGAACTGATACCACTTAAGTTTTCTTGAAACAACACTATGCTGATAAGCGTGCCTAGTTTCGTGAGCAATTGTTTCCATTGCGTGAAATCTATATATTTGCTCTTCAATCAAATTGACATTTATAATAATCTTTCTCTTATTCCCTATTGTGGTGTAAGCACCAAAACAATTCCAATCTTCATCATAATTAATTTCAAGTTCTAATGGTTCAAGTTCCATAGACCTTGCAACTTTTTTCTCCAATGCTCTCAAAATAACAAAACGCTTTTCTGGAGTATACTTTTTCCAATTTTTGAGCTTAAACTTTGAAAATAAAAACCACATATCCTCACCTTAATACATACATACTAACATAACTTGCATTTTTGAGCAAGAAATATTTGATTACCTGCTCTTATTTTTATATAATACTCTTATGATATACGAAATTAAAAATGATAAAATTTTTGTTACCGATAAATCGCAATTCAACCCTGAGCACATATTAGAGTGCGGTCAAGTTTTCAGGTTTGGCAAAGATGATGGCGGAAATTATTACGTACTCTCTGGTTCGCACAAAGCAACAATAATTGAACACCCTAACAGCTATGAAATCATCTGCGATGACACAGACTACTTTATTAATTATTTTGATTTAAACACAGATTATAACACAATCAAACAAATTTTGAGTAAAAACAAAGTTCTTGCCCCGATGATTGATTATGGTTACGGCATAAGAATTCTGAACGCTAACCCTATCGAAATGATATTTTCATTCACCATTTCACAAAATAACAATATTAAACGAATTCAAGCAATCGTTGAACGCCTGTGTCAAATCGGAAATGATAAAAACGGCTATAAAACATTCCCAAGCATAAAACAGCTTGCAAGTATGCCCCTTGAATTTTATCAAAGCCTAGGTGCTGGCTATAGGGATAAATTTTTAAAATCAATTGCCGACACTTTAAATAGCGTTGATATCGATAAAATTTTGAATTTATCGTCAGATGAACTGTATTCATTCCTCGTTTCACTAAATGGTATTGGGCCAAAGGTCGCAAGTTGTATACTACTCTTCGGTTTCCATAAAACTAACAAATTCCCAGTCGACACTTGGATTGAGCAGGTGTATTACAATCATTTTTCTTCAGAAAGACGATCTAGACCAGAAATTCAAAAATATTTTGAGGAGATGTTTGAAAACTATTCAGGCATAGCCCAACAATACCTATTTTACTATGAAAGAGAAAAAAATAAGGATTAATTCCTTATTTTTTTAATGATTATCTCCGTAAACGCTTATAGTGTATGCATTCTCGGAAATTTTAGAAATGTAATTCATTAAATTTCTGATTTGTGCGTAAGCTTCTCTAGCCTGTCCAATACTAACATCATTAGATAATGGCATATTAAATCTTTCAGTGAATTTCTTAAATTTTACATTCACAAATATTTCGTACATATCTTTTGTAGACTCTGAATATTGTTTTTCCAAATCTCTCATAAAATCCAAGCAAAGTTCTTGATACAAATCGTTTGCTTGCTTTATTGTTTTTAACCTTTCTTGTTCAGCTGGGCTAATTTCAGGAATATACTTTATTGTTGGTTTTCCTTGTGCACTCTTTTGCAACGCTTCTCTTTCTTTTTCTTTCCTGTATTCACTAATAAGATTTCTTGTGGCATCAACAGATAAATTAAAATCACCAAAAGCTGTTTTAAACACATCAACAGCATCACCATAAAGCATTTGCCAATCAGTTATAGAGCTAATTGTGTTAACCATAATAGATTTCATATTTTTAAGATTTCTAATAATTATATTATGGTATTCATCAATTGGTTTTGCCTCTGCATTTTGAATTTTTAAACCAAGATTAACATAGTCAATTGCCTGTTCAAGAACTTGTTCAGCTGTTTTTTTTGTGCTCAAATATCCATCTTTTCCAAGTTTTACCTCAAGTGAAGGGTTAAATTTAAAAACAATTCCGCTAAAAGAATTTAACTTTTCTTTTACCACGCCAAAAAGTTCTTGTGCCTTTTCAATATTCTCAGGCTCATCAATCCCCTCAACTGACCTTAAACTTGAAAGAACAATTGGATTTTTTACCAAAGTATAAAAATAAATTCTTCCTATTCCATCAAATAGACGACGTAATGCCTCAGGCAATGTTTCAATGGTTACAGCTATTTGTTCTCTTTCCATCATATCAACAATATTTTGTTTTTGATTTTCCATAAGTCTCTCCTAAACTATGTTACTGTAACATAAAAATATAATCTTGTAAATACCCATTTTCTAGCAAAAAAAACAGGGTAAAATCACCCCCGTTTTAATCTTGTCCATAAACACTTGTAACGTAAGAATTTTCAGAAATTTTTGACACATGTTCAATCAAAATATTAATTTGATTAATAACTTCTTGTGCGTATCCCTCGCTTGCACTGTTTGAAATTGGCATAGGAAATCTTTCAGTAAACTTTTTGAATCTAACATTTACAAATTCTTCATATAGGTCTTTTGAAGAAAGTGCATATTGTTTTTCTAAATCTCTCATAAAATCTAAACAAAACTCTTCATATTTATCGTTTGCTTTTTTGATAAGTTTAAGTCTTGGAGACAATTCAACTGGTTGTGAAGGCTTTGTGATTCTAGTCATTTTTGCAGATTCTATTTTTTCATTTTCCTCTTGTTTTTGCCTCTTTATACCTTCTAAATAGTCCTTTGCAAATTCTTCAACAACACTTGAACTGCTAGTGAAAAATTCTATAACAGAATCAAAAATTTGAGTAAAGCCAGCACCATACCTATTCCAAGATTCAGTATATCCTTTTGCTCTATTTAAATCAGCCCTCATTGAAGGCAAAGTTTTTGATAATGTTCTAATATAAGCACTATCTGACTTTTTCGCACAATGATTTGAAATATAAACTGCACTATCAACAAATCCTGAAATCACTTGTAAAAACTCTGCAAAATCTCTTCTTGAATCAACATATCTTGACATAAAAGACTTATCATCTTTTTTTGTTCCAGCAAAAAAGCTATCCACATCACTTCTTAGTTCATTAGCTTTCTTTTTCATAACTCTCAAGTTATATTGATAATCATCAATGGTCACAAGTTCTCTCAAATCACCACTTTTTAGCTCATAACCCTTTGTTGCAATATGTTCTTTAATCAAAAAATAAAGATTTTGTATTGATTTAAGCAGAACAAGTTCAATTTCTTGCTTAATAATTGGCACACATCTTTCTGTCGCCCTTGCATCTCTATCGGGACTCAATCCCATTTCGTCAATCTCTGCTTTTAATTCATTTTCAACTTTTTTAATGTCTTTAATTTCCATAAGTTACCCCTAAACATAGGAATTTTAACATAAAAAACATAAATTGTAAATACCTTAATTTCTCGAACAAAAAAACACCTCTCGGTGTTTCTTGTTTTTCTTTAGCAAATAACTTCAGGTTCGCTGTGGTTAGAATGAATGGTGCATTGCATATTAGAAAGATAGAATACCTCAAAAATTTTATCATCTTCTGTGTACATTGTTCTAAGTTCTGGATTTGCATCAAGCATTGCTTTTTTTACTTCTGGTCTATAATCATAAACAATCTTTCCACTTACTCTGAGCCATCTATCTTCACTAATCATTGCACAGAGCTCAACTTTTGGATTTGAATTCATTTGTTTGAATGCGTGGGTATGGTTGTTTGTGTAAAAATAAACCTTATTATCAAAAAGCACAACTGCGTTATATGGTCTTACTCTTGGTTGATTACCCTCATCAACTGTTGCAAAAAAGAAAGTTTTAGCATTTTTAATATTATTTACAACCCTATTTAAACTTGTTTCACTAATCATAATAGTCATAATCTCCTTACATAAAAAGAATACCATTATCTAAACAAAATCACAAGTAAATTGAAGCAATCCATAAAAAAAGACAGCAACCGCTGTCTTTAAGTTACTTATTTTCTGCTGGAATAACAGATACACGTTTTTTATCTTTACCGAACTTTTCGAATTTAACGATACCATCAATTTTAGAATATAGTGTATCATCATCACCGATACCAACATTTTCGCCTGGGTGAACATTAGTTCCTCTTTGACGAACGATGATGTTTCCACCTTTAACAGTTTCACCAGAATATTTCTTAACACCAAGTCTTTGAGCGTTTGAATCACGTCCATTCTTAACTGAACCGCCGCCTTTGTGGTGAGCAAATAACTGGATATTCATAAACATTGTCATAAGTTTTTAACCTCCAATTCAATATAATCAGAAAAACTTTCATA
>CAZTNT010000075.1:0-5335 GCA_964614965.1 uncultured Lachnospiraceae bacterium
AAATTATTGTTATTAATGATTGCAGCACTGATGACTCTTTAAAAATATTGAAAAAATGTCAAAAAAAGCATTCAAATATAAAAATAATTGATAAAAAGGTTAACGAAGGAACTTCAAACGCTCGAAAAGATGGTGTGCTTTCATCACTTGGAAAGTACATAATGTTTTTGGACTCTGATGATGCTCTTGAATCAAATGCTTGTGAAATCCTTTTCAACTCTATTGAAGAAAAGCAAGTCGATATTTTGCAATTTGGTGTTAATGTAATCAATCACGGAGTTAAGCAAGAAACCTTTAACTGGTTTAATTGGTTTGTTAGACCATTCATAGGATTCCTTGGCGGTGAAGAAATTTTCTTTGCTTGCCACGAAAATTCAAAAATAAACTATATTTTATGGAATAAAATTTATAACGGAAACCTTGCAAGAAAAGCTTTCTCTTACGTTCAAGATGGATACTTTTTGATGGGTGAAGACCTTTATGCTCATGCCATTATGCTTTACTTTGCTGAAACTTATTCAGGAATCGAAGACAAACTTTATATTTACAATTATGGCGCTGGACTAACAGGAACAGGCAAAATGCCTATTGAAAAGTTTAAAAAACTTGCACCGCAAATGCAAATTATTGAACTTCTTTACAAGTTCATCGATGAAAACGAGTTTACTAACTACAATCGTTATATTAAAGCCGTTACAAAAATAAATGAAAACTTTTTTAACAATATCTGTGGCAACTACTCAAAAACAGATGCCGAAGATAAAGATGCTTGTTTTCAGTATCTTTTAGATATCATTAAGCCTAGAATAAGCAAACAAGATTATCTTAATCCAGAAGTCTACGCAAGTGTTTACAACACTTACTTTAAAAACATAGACACTCTTTATTATGCAAAGTTCCCTAGAAGAATGAAGGTTATTTATGGCAATTTGAAATCTTATTTAACTGAAAATTGCTTGTTAGATGACTTGAATCCGGCATTTGAAGGAAGACTTTATAAAGAGATTTTTGGAAACAAAGAGTTTGATAAGGTTGACCCAAGCATAATTGTTCCGGTTGTTTTTGCAAGCAATATGACTTATGCACCATATATCGGGGTGTCTATTCAATCTCTCATTGACAATTGTTCAAAAGATAGGTTCTATGATATTTATGTCTTCCATTCAAATATAGATGCTTACACACAAGAATTAATCAAGCAAATTAGTGCTCCAAATATAAGGGTTTCATTTATGAACCTTGCAAACAGAGTTAAAAATCTTGGACTTTACACACACTTTCATATTTCTGTTGAAACTTATTTCAGATTCTTTATTCCAGAACTTATTTACAGATATGATAAGGTTCTTTATCTTGATTGCGACATTGCCATTAATGATGATATTGCAAAACTTTATGACATCGATATGGGCGACTATCCTCTTGCTGCGGCACAAAACCAACTTGTCAAACAAACAACTATAGATTACGTTAAAAACACTTTAAAAATCAAACCTGAAGATTATTTCAACGCTGGTGTTCAGTTAATAAACTGTGTGGCATTTGATAAACTTGGAATCAAAAGCAAAGCAATCAATGAACTGCACAAAAAGAAACTTATGCTTATGGATCAAGATGCTCTTAACCTTGCTTGCAAAGACAATTATCTCAAGCTTGATGGCAGATGGAATTTCCAAGTTGGATGTGAAAGATATACCATTGAAGATAAATATTCTGCAGTTGCTGGAATCTATCATTACACGTCAGGAAACAAGCCTTGGAACACAAAAGCACTTGTTCTTGGTGAGGTTTTCTGGAAGTATGCAAGAAAAACACCATTCTATGAGCAAATAATGTTAACTTTAATTGAAAAAACATTAAATATAAATGCTTTAAAAACAACAGCTACACCTCAAGCTTCCACACCAGCACAGAAACCAAAAGCAAAGAAAAAATCAAAAATAACTTGGCCATTTAGAATGATTGGAAAATTCTTTGACTGCTTGAAACAAAGAGGTTTAAAATATACGATGCATTGTGTAAAAGTTAAACTTAAATATGTGTTCAACAGAATACTTGGCAGAGTTGACAAAAACAATAATCCTATAAAAAAGAAAAATCGTTATGCAACACAAACGGTCTACTATGATTATTATAAGACACTCTCTCCAAAAAAATATAAACAAGAACTTCAAATGTGGTACAATAAAAAAATGAATGATAATATGGATATCGACAATCCAAAAACATTCAATCAAAAAATTCAATGGTTAAAACTTTATGATTCAACATTAATCAAGTCACATCTCACAGACAAGTGGCTTGCTAAAGAATATGTAAAAGCAAAACTTGGTGAAGAATATATAATCAAAACCCTTGGTGTTTACGACAAGTTTGAAGATATTGATTTTGATAAACTTCCAAATCAATTCGTAATCAAATCAACTCATGGAAGTGGTCAGATTGAAATCGTTAAAGATAAATCTCAAATTAATAAAGAACAACTCAAAAAACGCGTCAATGGTTGGTTAAAAATTAACTATGCTTACAATCTTGGCCTTGAACTGCATTATGCAAACATTATTCCAAGAATTATTATTGAAGAGTATATGTCTGGTATTAATGATGATTTATTTGATTACAAAATAATGTGTGTGAATGGAAAAGTTGAATTACTTTGGGTTGATAGTAATAGATTTATTCATCATGAAAGAAATGTTTTTAGCAAAAATTGGGAGCCTTATCACTATGAAGTGGCGTTTCCTGAAAACAAGAAAGGAATCCAAAAACCAAAACAATTAAAAGAATTAATTGAGTGTGCTGAAAAACTTTCAAAAGGGTTTTCCCTTGTTAGATGCGACTTATATATATTGACCGATGGTTCAATAAAATTTGGAGAACTCACATTCACCTCTGGTTCTGGAGTTTCTGATTGGAAATCACATTCATATTTTGACAAGGAATTAGGTGATAAAATAACTCTTCCAGAAAAAACACTATTCAAGAAATTATCTAAATCAAAAATAAAAAAAGAAGAAAATAAATTCTTAAACAGCTTAAATAATAATAAAAAAGGATAGTTATGGATAAGAAAAATGTTTCAATTTTAGGCTCTTGTGTATCAAGAGAAATGTTTAACACTTCAATTCTTTCAAAAGTGTTTAAAGTTGATTGCTATGCTTTTAAAAACTGTGTTTGGGATTTGTTTGGAGAATCTTTTGATATTCCTCCAGAAGCATTTGACAAAATTGAAATACCTGCATTTGCGGCCAGAATGTTAACATATTGTTTAAACAAAACAACGATAGCAGAACTAGAAAAGTTTAAAAGTGAATACCTGTTAATTGATTTACTTAATATTAGACACAATGTAACTAAATTAACATATAATGGAAAAACTGTTTACATTCAAGATAATGATAATAATTACCCAACATACAAAGATAAAATATCACAAGTTAAAGAGTTCTCTGAAATAAAAAGCGAACAATTAACCATAAGTGATATTCCTGAGCAGCAAGTTATAGATGGTTTAACAAAATTTGCAGAGTGGGCAAAACAAAACTATGATGAAAAGAAAATCATTATCAACAACTTTGCTATATCTGAAAGTTATTTTTCTTTAGATAATCAATATAAAAATTATGATAAAGATTACATCAATAGTTTAGGTTATGATTTATGTGAAACTTGGACAAAGAAACTTTATGAACTTTTGCCTAATTCAATATTCTTAGACAAAGTTAAAAATTTGGTTTCGCAATATACAATTTATGATGGGTTACATATTTTAACTCCATCAATTGTTCACTTTTCAAATGAAAGTTACATTAGAATGGCTGAAAATTTCTTGAATGCACTTAGCATTGACAACAAAGACTATGTTTCTCACCCATTAACACCACTAGAATATGAGTGTTGCCTATTAAAAAACCAGTACGTAAAACTTTATGATGAACAAAAAACTTTAAAACAAAAAAGTTTAAGTTTAGAAAAATATATTAAAAAGTTTGAAAATTTAAGTGATTTCATATTTATCTTTACATCTAAAGATGGAGTGAGTTTTAACACAGGTGTTCAAAGAGCATTGTCTCCAATTATTAATGCAACAATTCCAAAAGCAAATAAGTTTATTGCGGTTATAAACAAAGCTGAAAACTTTGCGAAATATAACACATCGCCAAATGAACCAGTTATGGAACACTCTGTAAATAATAAAACTATACGCGTTGAAAGCACTGGTTGGGGTTCTACTTCTAAATCTAAGATTATCATTAAAGATGGAGACAAAATAGATAATATTGAATTTGATACAAAAGGTCTTAACTTTTTAGTTTTAAATTCTAGATCGTTAGAATTTATAGATAAAGGTAATTGTGATACCGATAGTGCTGAGCTTGTTGTTTATTCGGAATATATAATAAATTCTAAAATAAAAATTTAAGCTTATATTAAATTCAATAAAAAATCCGCCGGATGGTGGATTTTTTAATATTTGTGGATTGATGTTTTGTTACATAAAGTTTTTTATTGACACTTAGGACAAATTTTGATAATATATTTTGAGTGTGAAGCCATAATATCATTTTGCAATGTAAAGTAAGGATTGATAAGCATGCAATTTTTATAAAATATTATATAAACTCGTGTGCTATGTAATGTGGTTTTTTAATATGGATTTATCCACAATGAACGACTATAACGCAATGAAAAAAATGGCAAAAAAAGAAGAAGTTTAATTAATGAGCAAGATTATAAACAAACTAAAACATAATGAATTATACGCACACATATTAATGTGTGTTGTTGTTTTATTTAGTCTTTTAGCAACGTTATTTCCTGCAAGTAAAATTGCATTCTTGATTATATCATCTCTATTGTTCATATTTGCTTGCTTTATTTTTGATATTGAACAATGTCTTTGTGTTTTGATGTTTCTAATTAATTTTAGAGGGGTTGGAAGTTTTTTTAATTTATTTATGGGCATATTTGCTATGGTATTTTCGATTAAACATTTGATTGAAATTATAAAAAAAGAAAATAAATTAAATTTAATTCCGTTTTTATTAACAACCTGTTTAGTGCTTTATTCATTTATAAAATTCAATTTTTCAAATTTTGTGAGTGCCTTGGTATTTGACACAATTTTAGTTATTGCATATTTATTGTTTGTTAATTCAAAAAATGTCAATCTTTACAAAGTTATCAGATATTTTATTATGGGAATTTTGGTTGCTGCAACAATAGGTTACATTTTTGCTTTTATTCCCAAAACAAAGCATATTTCAGTGTTTGTTCCAGAAACAAGATTTAAATCTTTGGTTGGTCATCCAAATAGTCTTCAAATAATGTGTTC
>CAZTNT010000076.1:0-5321 GCA_964614965.1 uncultured Lachnospiraceae bacterium
TTAAAGATTTTTTTATTTATTTTTGTTTTTAATTTATCAAAATTAATTTTATTTTTGTTTTTTTGAAAAAAATTATAATTATTTATTAAAATTTTATAATTTATACCAATTTCATTTAATTGTTGACATAAATATAAATTTTTTCTCAAACTGCAAGCATCAAGCAACATTAAAACTTGACTATCGTTTTTGAGTAATATGCTTTTTGCAACATCTTCTTCATATGAAAAAGAATTGAGAGAATACGTCCCTGGCAAATCAATGATTTCATATTTCTCTTTTTCAAACTCAACAACTTTACTTTTTTCTTCAACTGTCACACCGTGAAAATTTCCAGTATGTTCTGCTGATTTTGTTAACGAATTAAACAAGGTTGTTTTGCCAACATTCGGATTTCCAACAAGCAAAACCTTACGCATATTTCACCACAACTTCTTTTGCGATATTATCTTTCAATGTGAAATATGTTGAATTGAAAATTATAAGCAAAGTTTTTTTTAATACGCTTTTTCTGTTAACCTGTACAACACACCCTTCAATCAATCCGAGTTCCATTAATCTGAACTTTATTTTTTCATCTTTAATGTTTATTGTTTTTACAACACAGTTTGTGTTTAATTTAACATCATTCAAACTCATAAAATAATATATTAAAAAAAGTTGGCATAAATACCAACTTAAAATTTCACAATGCTTTGAACTTGTTTTACATGAATTTTCTTTTTCAAGAATTTTGCTTTTTCTCCGTCAAGTGTGAAAGGAGTGTTTGCATGGTTTTCAATTTCAAAATGTTTCACTTCTCTAATAATTGCATTTTTGCTCTTTCTAATTGATTTGATTCCAAACAAAAACAATTTTAAGAAAGTAAACAAGCACCCTCTTGCTTTTTTGATTAAAACAAGTTTCACACTTCCATTATTGATTACTTCACCCTTATTTAATTTAAAACCGCCAGTGCTTTCGCCATTCATTGCCATTAAGTAGATAAATTTGCCGTGAATTCTTTCATCATCACAAGTTATTGTGATTGGGAGAGCATCAAATTGGAACATGCATCGTATTCCAGAAAAAACATACGCCAATCTACCAATTCTTTTCTTGATTTTGCTTGAAGCTGAATAACTTGCTTTTGTGAGATACCCTGTTGCTAATGCATAAGTTATATAGTCCTTTTCATCAAACATAACATCATAACTTGTTGTGTTAAGTCGCAAAATGCAATCAATAGCTTTATCCAAATCAAAAGGTATTTTAAAGGTTCGTGCAACATCGTTGCAAGTTCCAAAAGGAAGAATTGCAACTATTGGTTGACTTCCACTCTTCATCACACCGTTTATCACTTCATGAAGTGTTCCATCACCACCACATGAAACCAAAATATCATACTTACTAGCAAAAGAAAACGCAATGTCTTCCGCACCCTCAACTGGTGTTGCCATTGCGTCCACTTTTTCATAACGCAAAAGCAAACGCTGTTTTATATGTGGCAAATGTTCATCAATTTTACCTTTCATCGCGTTTGGATTATATATTATTAAAACACTTTTTATTTCTTTCACTTTTTTCTTCTCAAAATTTCTAATTTTTTCAATGGTAAAGATGTTTGAATGTACACAACCTGCTTTGGAACGTTGCAAACTTCAATTTCTTCACCATCTTCGTTGAATATTTTTTCTACCTTAATTATAGCATTATTTTTTTCTTTAGACAACAATTCTAGTTCTTCGCAAGAAAATTTATTTCTCATTTCAACTTTTGTTTTGCCGTCTACTGTATCTTCAAGCACAACTGCAATAAAATCATGTGTCATTATTGGAAGACTGCTTTCCAAACTTTGTTTTGGATTTCCAAAGAAAAAACCCTCAGAATAATCCCTATGGCTTGATTTATAAACTTCGTTTCTAATTTCATCTGAAAGGAGATATTCTTTATTGTTTTTCATGTAATCTAATGCTAATCTATAAGCATTAACCACATTTGCAACATAATATTCAGTTTTCATCCTTCCTTCAATTTTAATTGAAGATATTCCTGCGTCTCGCATTTGATCAAGATGGTCAATCATACACATATCTTTGCTGTTTAATATGTAAGTTCCATGAGTATCTTCTTCAATTGGATAATATTGTTCTTTATTAATTTCTCTTATTTCATAGTTCCATCTACACGCTTGAACGCAAGCCCCACGATTAGCGTCTCTTCCTGTGAAGAAGTTGCTTAACAAACATCTTCCAGAATAACTTATACACATTGCCCCATGAGCAAAAGCTTCAAGTTCAATCTCTGCTGGGATTTTTGCTCGAAGTTCTTTAATTTCTTCCAGTGTCATCTCTCTAGCTAAAATAAGACGTTTAACTCCCATGTTGACATAAACCATTGCACTCTCACTGTTTGTTATGTTTGCTTGAGTGCTTACATGAACATGAAGATTTGGAGCAATTCTTCTAACAATGTTTATCACTCCAAGATCAGCACAAATCACCGCATCAACACCAATTTTTTCAAGATATAAAATATATTCTGGTAAATCTTTTAAGTCACTTTCATGCGGAATAATGTTCACTGTTACATAAACTTTAACATTGTTAGAGTGTGCATATTCAACCGCCCATTTAAGTTCATCTAAATCAAAATTTCCGGCAAAAGTTCTGAGCCCAAATCTAGTGCTTGCCAAATACACTGCGTCTGCGCCATAATGAATTGCCATAATTAACTTTTGTTTGTCCCCTGCGGGTGCTAATAATTCCATGTTTTTATTATATAACAAATCAAAAATATTTTCAACCCTTTTTTATTTATCTATTGACAAAATTCTTAATTATGCTAAAATGTTACACAAAGAGGATTAAATATGAAAAATGAAATAACACATGAAGAAAAATTAGATTTTTACAAAAAATTCACAGAAAACAAATTGCAATCTAAATTAGACAGTATTTCAACCCAAACAGCACGAATTGGAATACATTCTACAGCAATTTCTTTAATGATTTCTTGTGCTTGTGGAATTATTAATCCTTGGTTGTTTTTCTTGTTGATACCATCTTCTTTTCTTCCTATAATTTTCTTAAAAGTTTCAAGCTTTTTACAAAATAAGGAAATTCAAAAATTAAACAAAAATTTTACAATCAAAACTTTGGAAGACATGAAAAAAACTACAGAGTGGTATCTTCTTGGTCGTGAAGCAAATGCCCAACAATTAAAATTTCAAAACTCAAATGAAAACTCTCAAAAGAAATATAACAAAAGAAATGTTAAAAACGTCTCAAACAATCAAAATATTAAGAAAAAGCATAAAATAAATAACAATATTTTTATCACCTATTCTCTTCTCAGAGACTTTGCGACATCAATAAATTGCTCACTAATTGAGTTCTCTCCTCTTCCAAATTATAAACAAAACGATTCTTATTACGTTGTGTTAGGAAGAAATAATTACCACTATGAATTCGAGGTTTCAAATAGAAGTTTCCAAGGAATTTATGAGGCTGATGGCGTTGATTTCACAGAAACTTGGTTAGATTTTTTAGAAACCCAAAATAATATTAATTCAATCAATTAAAAAAACGCTGATTTTCAGCGTTTTTTCAAATCAATTATTAGGTTATCTTTTTTATCTTATAAACTTTTATCGCATTTTTAATACATGATAAACAATTAAAGAGTTTGCATTTGAGTGTTGTTTAGCAAACGCCAACCAATCTAATTCTTTAATAAATCCTTTTGGCAAGCAAACCTTGCGTAGCCTATCATGAACGAGGTTTGATTGGCTGAGCGACTTAGCAAAGCGTTTAGCAAACGCCAACCAACCGAGTTACCCCCACACCATCGCCAATTTCTTTATAAAGTGTGGTTTCAAATTTTGGATTGGTGGTGATTTCTTGAATATAGTTTTTCAACCCCTTGATCATTGCTCTGCAACCACGAGTGACTTGAATTTCTCCAGTTACCATACCATGAAAATTTAGATTATCTGCAAAAATGATTCCTTTTGGATTTAACAGGTTTGCAATCAATGGCAAATAATTAATATACTGACCTTTTGGACCATCTAGGTACACAAAATCATATTTCTTTTTGCAAGTTTTTAGATATTCCATCGCATCACACAAATGCGTTGTGATTTTATTTCCCAAGTTTTTAGTTTTTATGTTGTCGTTTGCAATGTTAAATCGATTTTCATCTTTTTCCAAAGTGTCAATATGTGTACATTCTGTGTTCTCTGCCATTGTGATACATCCATATCCTATCGCTGTGCCTATTTCCAAAATCTCTTTACTTTCATTTTCGTTTATTGTTTTAAGTAAAAAAGACAAGGTGTCATCCAACGTTATTGGCACCTTGTTTTCTTTACCATATTTTCTGATTTCAATATCTATTTTCATATACTTTTAATTGTTTGAATAAAATCAAATTTAATCATTGCTTTTAATAACAAACCGCTTTTCACTAATTAGTTGATTGAATGTCCGAGCGACTTAGCGTATGCGTTAAGCGAGTGACAACTATCAACTAATCGTTAGACTCAATAATGATTGGAATGATCATTGGTCTACGTTTTAATTTTTTGTTGAGATAGTTTGTAAGTGCTTTTCTAAGTGCCACTTTAACACTTAAATAATCTCTACTTCTAACCGCATCAGCATCAATTGAATTTTCAATTGCACTTTTAGCATCATCCAACCAACTTTGCGCTTCGCCCATGTAAGTGAAACCACGAGAAACAATTTCAGGACGTGTGTTTAACTTTCCTTGACGAGCATTAACATTCAAAATAACAACACAAATACCATCTTCACTGAGTTGTTTTCTTTCTTTAAGCACATTGCTTTCCATTTCGCCGATTCCAGCGCCGTCAATAAGACGTGATCCAAACGGAACAGTTCCGCCAACTTTGAGTAAATTTTTGTTAACTTCAACTTGCATTCCAAGCATTGGAAGCAAAACATTGTGTTTATCCATTCCAACACTCATTGCTGTTTCTCTTTGCGCAAGCAAATGCTTTTGTTCGCCGTGAACTGGAATAAAATATTTTGGTCTAACCAAATTTAACATTAATTTTTGTTCTTCTTTGCATGCGTGACCTGAAGCATGGACTTGTTCAAGTTCGTTATAGATAACTTTTGCACCTTGCATAATCAATTTGTTGATTACATTATTAACTGATTTTTCATTTCCTGGGATTGGGCTTGATGAGAAAATGATTGTATCGTTTTCACCAATTTCAATGCCTTTAAATTCGCCCGCTGTCATACGAGATAACGCACTGTTTGGCTCGCCTTGACTTCCTGTTGAAAGAATGAGAATTTCGCTATCTTTAT
>CAZTNT010000077.1:0-5274 GCA_964614965.1 uncultured Lachnospiraceae bacterium
CAGCCTCTATTATATTTACATTTTTGAACTCGCACAAACGTCTTAGAATTGCTCCTATTTCTAATCTTTTCTCTCCATAAAATACTTTTCTTCTGTACTTTGGTGCAAACACGACATGGTACTTGCAATTCCAAGTCGTATGTGCTAAACTAACATTGGTTACTTTTGACATTATTTACTCCTTTTGTGTTTACTTGTGCTTTGCGGGCTACAAGTTAATTCTAACACAAAAGGAGCAAATCTGCTCATCGGTAAACCTCAATTGAACCACCAGACTATCTGGTGGTTTTCATAATACAAAAAAGGTGATTTTTAATCACCTTTTTATAAAGCAGTTTCCATTGAATTAGACAAATTTAAATCCAGTAGAGAAGAATACTTAGCTTGCGTTTTTTCAATAATAGCTTGTTCTTGCGCCTCAGTTATGTTTTGACCATTTTCACCAAGAGAAATCGCTTCTTCCAACACAGCTGTTTCACATTTTGAAGTTATGATTTGTTGCAATTGAGATTGTGACAATCCCATTTTTTGAACAATATTTGTGAGTTTAGTAGTCTTGATTTTCAAGATTTTTTCCAAAGCTGTTTTTTTTGTAGCTAAAAGAAGATTTGATGCTTTTGAATTAATTTTAGCAATTGATTCTTTTAAATTTGCAATTTCATCAGTAAGAGCAATAATTTTAGTGGTGTCATTAGAAAGAGAAGAGATATTGCTTGCTGCAACCACACAAGAATAGTATTCTTCCTGTTGAACTTTTGCTTTTAGTTTATGGTCTTTACGAAGAGAAGAACTAGTTTCATTATTAATTCTTTGATTCCAATATGAAATTGATTCTTGATAAGAATAGGCATCTTGCAAAATCACTTTTCTAACAGGTTCAAAGTTGAAATTTTTTGATTGTAAAAAGTTAATCAGTTGGTTAGCTTCTTTCTTAGAATATAATGAATCAGGACAATTTCCAAAAGCAATTTGAACATAATAAGCAATTGACTTATTCATATTGCTACTATCACTTTTTATTATATCATTATATTCACGTATAATAATCTCGTGATTTAAAAAACCATAACCTGTACCCATAGATTTACCAGTATAATGAGCATCAAAATTTGTATCAACTATCATAAAATCTTCCACTATATTCTTAATATATTATACCATTAAGATAAAATTATGTCAATACTTTTCTAGTTATTTGTGATTTTTATTGAAAAGTTCACATAAATGTGTTATAATCAAAACATGATAAATTGGTTTCCGGGGCATATGAGCAAAACATTAAAGGAAATGCAAAGTAATTCGAAGCTTTGCGATTGTTTTGTTTACGTTTTAGATGCAAGATGCCCAACAAGTTGTATAAATCCAGAATTTTTAAAGGTTGTGAAAGACAAACCTATTGTTTTTGTATTAAACAAGGCTGATTTGGTGGAGCAAAACGACATAAAGAGATTTAAAGAATATTTCAATTCACTTGGTCATGAGTGTGTTTCTTTAAATGCCACAGTTAGCGGAAATTCTAAAATTATTGTCAATGCAATAAGAAAAATTTTTGCAGAACGTCTTCAAAAGAACAAAGAACGCCAAGTTACATTCGTTCTTCGTGCAATGGTTCTTGGAATTCCAAACTCTGGCAAATCTACCATTGTAAACAACCTTTGCAACAAGGGTAGAGCAATAACAGGAAACAAGGCAGGAGTAACCCGAAGTAAGCAATGGATTAAAGTCGGCAACGACATTGAATTTATGGACACCCCTGGAGTTTTGCTCCCTAATTTTGATGATGAAGAGAAAGCATACAACCTTGCTTTTGTTGGCTCTGTTAGAGATGATGTTTTGAATTTGATTGATGTTTGTGAAAGACTGATTGCAAGACTTCGCACAATGCAATCTAAACCTCTTCAAACTAAATATGGTGTAGAGTTTGATGAAAACACACTTGATAATGATATTTTAAAAGCAATCGGCAAAAAACGTGGTTGCTTAATTAAAGGTGGCGAAATTGACCTTGAGCGCGCTTGCAAAATTTTGCTCACTGAATTTAGGGCTGGTAAATTAGGAAAAATCGCTCTTGAATAAAACGAAAGGAAAAATATGATAGACACAACGAAAATTTTTGAACATGACAAAGCGCTTTTAAGCGATAAAGTTAAATACATTGCTGGAATTGATGAAGTTGGGCGTGGTCCGCTTGCGGGACCTGTTGTGACTGCTTGTGTAGTTATGCCGTATGATAAAATGCTTGATGGCGTGTTTGATAGCAAAAAAGTGACAAAGAAAAATAGAGAACGCTTATATGATGAAATCATAAACACCGCATATTCAGTTTCAATTTCAGTTAGAAATCAAGATGTTATCGATAAAATTAACATTCTTAATGCAACAAAAGAATGTATGAAAGAGTGCTTTGAAAGCTGCAAAGTTAAACCTGATCTGTTGCTTGTTGATGCGGTTAAACTTAATTTATGTGAAAACGAAATGCCTATAATTAAGGGGGACGCAACAAGTTATGCAATTGCTTGTGCTTCAATTATTGCAAAGGTTTATCGTGATAGAATGATGGAAAACTATGCAAAAGTTTATTCTAATTATGATTTCGAAAACAATGTTGGCTATGGAACAAAAAAACATATTGAGGGCATCAAACTTAATGGAATAACGCCAATTCATAGGTTGAGTTTTTTAAGTAAAATCATAGGAGAAGAAGAGTGCAAACGAATATATATGGAAAGAGAAGCGAAATAATTGCTAGTGATTATTTAAAGAAAAAGGGTTACAAAATTCTTGAAACCAACTATAAGAACAAAGTTGGTGAAATTGATATCATCGCAAAAGATAAAGATTACATAGTTTTTGTTGAAGTGAAAGCAAGAATGAGTCAGGCGTTCGGTCATCCCTTTGAAGCAATTGATGAAATTAAACAACAAAAAATCCATGCAGTTGCATCTTTATATCTAGTTAAAAACCAAAAATATGGCACAAATTGCCGTTTTGATGCAATTTCAATTTTAGGTCTTGAGAATCCTGAAATTACGCACATTATAGATGCGTTTTAACTCTTGACAAATTTTAAATATGTGATATAATGCGGTTAAGGAGTTAACAATGGAAAATTCAAAACCTTATAGTGATGAAGATGGAAAATTAATTGATGGATACATTAATGTGTTATTAAAACATTACAATGATAACGAACTTTGCTGTTCTTTAGTATATTTTTTATCACAGTATTCAAGCAGTTCAAAAAGCATAATAAATAAAAGAAAATTATTTCTTTTAAAAGTTTTAAAAGAATGTACTAACGACTTTTGTTATTTTGATATAAAATCATTTCCAAAAGAGGTTGGAACTAAATTAATTGCAGTTTATCAGGAAGAAAAAAAGAAAGAAGATGTAGAAAAACAAGCACACATTGCTGAATTAATGGAAGAAATGAACGAAATATTTTAAACAAATTTATTAAAAACCCTTGCAAATAGTTTTTGGTTGTGTTATAATCAATTCGTTATTGGCGGTCCGCTGTGGTCCAACGCAAGAACGTCAAGTTTAGGAGGTAACATATGACAATTATCGACCAAATCGAGAAAGAGCAATTACGTAGTGACCTCGCTTCTTTTAATATTGGAGACACCATACGTGTTATGGTTAAAGTCAAAGAAGGCGAAAAAGAACGTATTCAAGCATATGAAGGCGTTGTAATTGCAAAGAAAGGAAGTAGCATCCGTGAAACTTTCACTGTTAGACGTGTGTCTTTCGGTATTGGAGTTGAAAGAACATTCCCTCTTCACTCACCAAGAATTGACAAAATTATTGTTGTGAGAAAGGGTAAAGTTCGCAGAGCTAAAATCTATTACATTAGAGACCTTTCAGGTAAGGCCGCAAAAGTTAAAGAAGTTAAGTAATTTGCGGGAAATCGGATTTGAAAGAGAAGAGTGCCAAAATGGTGCTCTTTTTTAAATTAAAAAACTTATCGAACAAATGTTTGATAAACTATTGACAAATTTTACCAATTTTGGTATCTTAAATTTAAGAGGTATTTATGTTAGCAAAAATTTTATCTTTTGGTTTGAATGGAATAACAGGTTATCCGGTTGACATTGAAATTGATGTCAATGCTGGAATTCCGGGCTATGATGTGGTAGGGCTTGCGGACACTGCAATTAAAGAAAGCAAAGCGAGAGTGAAAGCAGCAATTAAGAATAGTGCTTTTAACTATCCAATCAATAAAATCATCATAAATCTAGCTCCAGCGGACACAAAAAAGGAAGGAAGTATGTATGACCTTCCAATTGCGCTTGGAATCTTGGTGGCTCAAGATTTAATCAGTAATAGAGACATAAAAGATGTTGTTGTTTTGGGTGAATTGAGCTTAAATGGTGAAATTAGAAAGATAAATGGAATTTTACCAATGTTAATTAGCGCAAAGCAAATGGGTTACACAAAGTTTATCATTCCAAAAACTAATGCAATGGAAGCATCTTTCATTGACGGAATTGATGTCTATCCAATGGAAAGTTTAAAACAAGTTATAAGTCACTTGAAAGGTGAAGTTCTAGTTGAAAAGAATGACAGCAAAACTTTTGAAAGTGCTTTAAAAGAGCATGATTATAAGCATGATTTCATGTATGTTAAAGGTCAAGCAAGTGCAAAGCGAGCAATGGAAATTGCAGCGGCAGGCGGACATAATATTTTATTAATTGGCCCACCAGGAGCAGGAAAAACCATGCTTGCGAAGTGTTTCCCTTCAATTTTGCCAGATTTAACATTTGAAGAGAGTTTGGAGGTAACAAAAATTCATAGTGTGGCAGGAGTTCTTGACCCAGCAAAAGGAATTGTTGTTGAACGACCATTTAGATCTCCTCACCACACAGCAACGTTAATCGCTCTAGCCGGTGGTGGAATGAAAGCTAAACCAGGTGAAATAAGTCTTGCACATAATGGAATTTTGTTTTTGGATGAAATGCCAGAATATGCAAGAAACACCTTGGAAACTCTTCGTCAGCCAATGGAGGATGGGCATATCACAGTTGCAAGAAATGCATTAACAGTTCAGTATCCAGCAAATTTTATTCTTGTTTCAAGCATGAACCCTTGTCCATGTGGTTATTATGGTAGTTCATCTCAACCATGTAAATGTAGTCCTTCTGCCATCCACAAATATTTATCAAAAGTCAGTGGACCATTAATGGACAGAATTGATTTACACACTGAAGTTGATGCAATAAATTATGAAGAACTCACACAAAGAGAACTTGAAGAGCCAAGCAAAGAAATTAA
>CAZTNT010000078.1:0-5042 GCA_964614965.1 uncultured Lachnospiraceae bacterium
TCCACCAGATGAAATTGGCTGGAATTGAGCCTCAAATTTAAATTTACTAAACGCGTCAATATCCTCACGAACATCTACATGGTATGAATTTGTATAATATCCTTTGTCCGTAACATCTTTAATTGTTCCAAAACGCTTTTTGTCTATGCGCGCAAAACGATAACACAACGATTCTGCAGGTGTTCCATATAATCCAAAGCCAATTGAGGTTTCTTCTTTCCATTCATCAGTTTTCTTTTTCATATATTGCATTACACGAACTGCAAATTCCTCACCTTTAGGGTCTGTATGAGATACACCCTTCATAAGTTTTGTAAGTTCATAAAGTCCAATATATCCAAGTGAAATTGTAGAATAACCATTCAAAAGCAAGTGATCAATTGTTTGACCTTTTTCAAGTCTTGCAATAGCACCATATTGCCAATGAATTGGAGAAACATCTGATTTTGTTCCCATAAGGGCTTCATGACGACACATAAGTGCTTTGTAACACAAATTAAGCCTTTCATCAAACAACTTCCAGAATTTTTCTTCATCCCCGTCCGCCAAAATTCCAATTTGTGGAAGATTGATACTTACAACGCCTTGATTGAAGCGTCCTTCAAATTTATATTTTCCACTTTCATCTTTCCAAGTCGACAAGAAACTGCGACAGCCCATTGGACTAAAAACATTCCCTTCATAATTTTCACGCATCTTTTTAGCAGAAATATAGTCTGGATAAAGCCTCTTTGCAGAGCATTTCACCGCAAGTTTAGTTATGTAATCATACTTACCGCCCTTTAAGCAGTTAAACTCATCCAAAACATAAACTAATTTTGGGAAAGCAGGTGTAACATAGACACCTTTTTCATTCTTAATGCCTTCTATGCGTTGCTTTAAGATTTCTTCAATTATCATCGCATTCTCTTCAAGATATTCATCATCTTTGTCGAGATACAAGAACAATGTTACAAATGGAGATTGTCCATTTGTTGTAAAAAGAGTGTTAATTTGATATTGAATTGTTTGAACACCTGATGAAAGTTCGTCTTTTAAACGAGCTTTTACCAATTGTTGAATGCTTTCTTCGCTTAATGTAGGGTCTGCTTTTCTAAATTGTCTTTCAAATTTTTCTTTACTGCGTCTGAGATACTTCCCTAAATGACGAATATCAACCGACTGCCCACCATATTGAGAACATGCAACCGCTGCAATAATTTGAGTTGTAATTGTACAAGCCACTTGAAAACTCTTTGGAGTTTCAATAAGTTTTCCGTTCATCACAGTTCCATTATCAAGCATATCTCCAATATTTATCAAACAACAGTTGAAAATTGGCTGAATAAAATAGTCCGCATCATGGAAGTGCAACACACCATCATCATGAGCCTTTGAAACATCCTCTGGAAGCAAAAGACGACGCGTTAAATCACGAGAAACTTCTCCAGCGATCAAGTCACGCTGAGTGCTTGCAGCAAGAGCATTTTTGTTGGAATTTTCTTCCATAACATCTTTATTTTTGTTTTTTACGAGGGTCATAATCGTTTCATCTGTCGTGTTCGCCTTTCTTATAAGCGCACGATTATAACGATAGATTATGTATTTTTTTGCAAGTTCATAATGCCCAAAAGACATTAACTTTTCCTCAATAATATCTTGTATATCTTCAACTAAAAGTCGAGGCCTTTTAAGCCCGTCAATATAGTCAAGAATTATCTTAATTTCTTGTTTTGTTGCCTGTTCTTTTTCACTAAGTTCGGCATTTGCTTTAGAAATCGCTATTTTGATTTTTGATGGGTCATAATCTACAATTGTCCCATTTCTCTTGATAACTTGCATTACTCCACCTCCAAATCAAGTTTTATCACTAACAATTTTACAATATATATTGTATTAAAGTCAAACAAAAAACACAATATCTAGTATTTTTAAAACTTTTTCTTTTTTTTATTTTTGTAAAAGATTTTTCAATTTGACAACCTCAACAAACCACTTTAAGCAAGGCTTTACGGTTATAAATTTATAACAAAAAGGCAATTTTGTTCTTCAAAACTATCTATTCGCAAAAGTTAAATTAACAATTACATTATATCATAAAATTTTCCCCACTAATCGTAAACCGACTTCTAATTCGTATATTTTAAGGAGACTTTTTATCTTACACAAACAGCAAAAAGCATAAATCTGAAAATCATATCAAAAAATACTCGAACCTCCACTTAACTGTGCGTTCAAGCAAATATAATGCTTATAAAGAGCCCATTTTTAATCTTTGTTTTATTGACAAAAAATTTAAACTCTGATAAAATTTATTCAAGGAGTTAAAAATGGATAAAAAACAGAAAAAATTACTAAAGAAATTTTATAAATCGTTGGGACTTAAAAGAAATGCAACTCAGGAAGAAATAAACAGGGCAATTTGGAGTTATGTAAAAAATCCAGAAAACGACTTGTCAATTGTTGTCTTAACTGAAGAACAAATGAATGACGAAGCGTTTTTAAAAATGCTTTACGATGCAAATATTAAATGTCTAGAAAAGTTTCCACCATCTGAAACATTAAAATCTTCTCCAAGTTTTATGGCTGACATCGCCTCAACAATAAGTTATAGCTTTATGGATAGAGAAAGTGCCTATGTTGGGATAGCGAGAAGAGGTTATTCTGAATTATTTAAAGACATATTGAACAACCCTGAGTTTTTCGAGCATCTTCTCATATATTTCCCTAATGAAAATGTTGATAGATTTATTCGTAAAATAATAGAAGATGTAGAATATGATAAAGATAAAGCCTTCAAAAAATATTGGGATGTACGCGGAGATGTATTCCCAAAACTTTCTGAAAAAGTATTGATTAGTCAAGCAAAACAATTTGGCTCAGAATTTCTTTTAACTGCAATTTATGCGCTTAAAGGAAATAAAGAACTTCAAATTAAAATCATTGAGGCAGCAATTGAGCGTGACGGCTTTGAAGCACTTCGTTATTTAACTTCCACTGGTCCTAAACTTTACAATCCTGGACAGCCTCTAGATTTTGATATTGATACAATAATGGAAAATAAACACTTATTTATCAAGGCGTGCGAAATAGATGGCCCTGAGGCTTTAAAAAAGTTTATTTATGAAACCCTTTCTCCAACAAAAAAATATTATCATTACAAAGACCCAAACGACCCACATGACGAACATACCCCAGATTATACAGAAATGTATGATGAAAGATATGAAAATCTGCAACAAAAATTGCTTGCCGACCCACAAATACAAAAAGCTTTAGGTGTTGAAAAAGAAAAAACAGTCGATAAAAAATCACCAATCAAGGCAAACTCGACTACAAAAACCATGCCTACAACCACAACTTCCACCGCCACAAAGACAACTTCTTCCAAACAAAAACAAACCAAGAAAGAATCGGTTTCAAATTCAAAAATCTCATCAGGAAAAACTTCAACTACAAAAATCATAAAAAAATCTAAAAGCACCAAGAACAAAGTTTCTCCAGAACAACCTAATGTTACACCTGCCAGCACATATGCGGCTGCTGTAGAAGAACAAACAATTAATTCAACTGCAAAACAAGCAAATGAATCAATCTCGTCTGCTACAAACGGAAGAAGGCCAGGAAAAATTAAAAAAGAACAAACTATTGATATAGCAAAGAATAATAAACCTGAAAATCATATCGAGAAATAAAATAAAAACTATCCTCAAGGATTATCCCTTTTGAAACTAGAGAAATAAAAAAGAACTTTATCATTTTTTTGATAGAGTTCTTTTTATTATTATTTGATTATTGAATACATTTTTGCATCATAAAGGCTATCATCTCTTCTACAATCATATTTCCTTAATATACCTTCATACGACATTCCAATTTTTTCCATAACCTTGATACTTGCTATATTTTCAACGTTAGCAAATGCTTCAATTCTTTCAAATCCTATATCTTGTAAGAATTTAACAACGGATTTTCCTGCTTCAGTCATAAATCCTTTACCTCTAACAGTTGGGCTAATATACCACACCAAATCTACCATTCTTCGATAGTCATCAAATTTATAAACACATATTCTTCCAATAAGTTTATGTGTTTTTTTGTCTTCAATTCCCCAATCATAAAAATCTTTATTCAAATAATTCTTTGACATTTTATTGCCAATATAATCTATTGCCATTTCTACTGTATAGTTTTCTGGTATACCAGCAAGAAATTCTTGTACTTTTTCATCATTAAGTAGTTCACAAAGGTCTTCAGCGTCCTTTAATTCAACTTTTCTTAAAATCAATCTTTCTGTTTCAATTGTTTGTGTTCCTAAATGTTCCATAATTTTCTCCTTTATAAATTTATATCTTTCATCAATTTTACAAACAAGTATTCATATTCTTCTGCTTGTTGTATTTTCCCATTACTTTTTAATGTTTCATAAAATAAATTCATAACATTTAAAAGGCTATTTTTTAGTTCGTTATAAGTTATTTCGCTTGGATAAGTCTGTATTATCTTAGTTTTATATTCTTCAGACAAATCATCTATTTGTTTAAAGTGTTTACTTTCTAAATTATTTAAAGATGCAATTATTTGTATTATGTAATTTCTACTTTCTTCAATTTCATTTAAGCATCTAAACAATCTATTTCTCTTTAATGCAAACATTGCATTTTTAAAATTATACCATATATCAGAGTTTGCTTTTTCTAATATATTTCTACCATTATAAGATGCTTTGTTAACAATAATTGGTGTTTTAAATCCGTCTTTTTCATATAGTGCTTGATATTTTAAATTTGGTTTATTTAAATTCTTTATTTCAAAGTTATTTAATGTTGTAAATCCTATATCTAGTTCAAGCGAATTATTTAGAAACATTCCAACCAAATATTCATTTCCACCAAAATCAACTTTAAATTTTCTAAATATCTGTTCATTGCGTAAAACACTATAAAATTCTTCCCAAACTTTTTTTACACATTCTTCTTTCACGATTACTGTAAAATCCAAATCACTATATATATCAGCTTTACCAGTTGCATTTGACCCTACAAGGCAAATTGATTGAACCA
>CAZTNT010000079.1:0-5035 GCA_964614965.1 uncultured Lachnospiraceae bacterium
ATCGAAGACGAAGTCGACGGATTTACAGTCCGTTGCATTTGGCCGCTCTGCAACCCTTCCATAATACACTCAAAAAAATCCAAGTGTATGGTGCCTCGAACCGGAATCGAACCAGTGACTTCCAAGAGATTTACTTGTGTCCCTATTCGCTTCCTGTTAGGCTGGTGCCTCGAACCGGAATCGAACCAGTGACACAAGGATTTTCAGTCCTTTGCTCTACCGACTGAGCTATCGAGGCAAATAAATTTGGCGACCCGGAAGGGGCTCGAACCCTCGACCTCCAGCGTGACAGGCTGGCGCTCTAACCAACTGAGCTACCGGGCCAAATTGTTATTAAACTTTTACCTTTCGGCATGGTGGGCCTTCACGGACTTGAACCGCGGACCGACCGGTTATGAGCCGGTTGCTCTAACCAACTGAGCTAAAGGCCCCTGTTATGGTCGGAGTGAAGGGACTCGAACCCCCGGCCCCATGATCCCAAATCACGTGCGCTACCAACTGCGCTACACCCCGACGATTAACAAGTCTATTCTACTATAACTAGAAAGAAATGTCAATGAATTTTTATAAAATTTTTATATTTTTTTGATTTTTTTTATTGTAACCAACAACAATACACATTTTCGTGAGAATTTTGTTTTCTTTTCCATGTTTTTTTATTAATTTATAACCAAGTTGGAATGATTTCAAAGTTTTTGTTTTTGAGATAATATAGCGAACTAGTCTTTTTAAAGTTAAAAGATAAATAATTTGCCGTTAAATGAAGTTGTTTCTCAGGTGATTTTCCATATTTATTATCTCCAACGATCGGATAACCGTAATATGAAATATGTGCTCTTATTTGATGTGTTTTACCAGTGATTAAGTTTGCTTCCATAAGGGTTTTATCTCCCCTATACTCTATTATATCAAATTCAGTCACGGCTGGTTCGTAACCGCTCGTTTTAAGTTCGCTTATCCAAACTTTTGCAAGTGTTGGAACTTTTTTCAAATAAACTGTTCGTTTAATTTTTGTTATATCAACCCTTCCATTCACTAAGAGAGCATATTTTTTGGTTATTCCTACTCTTGTTTTGAAAGCATTTAAAAGTTCTTTTTCTGCAACCTTATTTAATGCAAAAACAACTAAACCTTCTGTGTTTCTATCTAACCTATGAACTGGAAGAACATTGACATAATTTTGTTTTAAAACTGCCACTAAATCTCTTTCTGTTTCGCTAATGACTTCAATTCCAGCTTTTTTGTTTACAATTAAGATATTTTCATCAGAATAAACTAATGTATACCACTCTTTTTGCTCTTTCTCCTGATAATATACAACAATTTTATCATTACACTTCACCATTATGTTTTCTTTGGTTCTAACATTATTTACTTTAACATCTTTATTTTCAAGAATCTTTTTAACATCAAAGCGTGAAAGAAACGGCAACTCGTCAATTATTGCCTTGGTGAGTTCTACTTGTTTTGTTACTTCAAATTCAATTTTTTGCATTTTTATATAAATCTCGCATATATTTTGCACCAATCTCCTGAGTTTCGCTTGCTTCACTTATAACCCATGGTTCTATTTCCATTTCGTGTAAAAGCGCAACAAAATCATCAAGATTTGGTTTTCCAACACTTCCATCTGGCATGTTTTCACCATGCATAAGGTGCTTAATTTCACCTTTGTCATTATAGTTGATTGTGTAAGCATGAAAATGTACATATTTAAACTTTTCTGGAAGTTCAACTTTGAGTTTTTGCAAACGAACTCTTAAATCTTCAATAGTTTGGATGCTTCCAACTTCTCTTGCGTGCAAATGCGCAATATCGATACAAGGATAACAATATGCGCAATTTTTACATATTTCAATTATCTCATCAAGCGAACCAAGATTTGCAGTCTTCCCACCGATTTCCGGATATAGTCGCACATCGCCCATGTCAATTTCACTTGTGAATTCATTGACCGCATTAATTAGCTGTTTAACTGCATTTTTTCTTCCTTCTTCTGTGTTATTGTGTCCGCCACCTGGATGAAAGATTATTCTATTAACACCAATTGATTTAGCAAGTTCTATGCCTTGTTTCATATTTTCTTTACTTCGCTCAACAACCGGCTCATTTAAACTGCCAAGATTTATATAATATGGTGCGTGGATTGAAAAATATATATTGTTTTGCTGTTCTTGTTTTATTATTTCTTTGTTTACATCAGAAATCTTAAAACCATAAACACATTGAATTTCATATGCATTTAATCCCATATTTCTAAGCCAATCAAACAAATCTTTAAATTTACCTTTATAATTTGTTGGCACCCCAGCCACTCCAAATTTACTCATTATTACTCCTAAACAAAGTTTTTAAAGAATTTTTCTCTTAATAACATGTACTTAGCATTGTTGATTCGATAACTGTTGTCAACATCCAAACTGAACATATCATTAAAATTTTTAACTGCTTTAGTATCTTTTATGAATAGCATACTTTGAGGACTCGTGTTTAAATGTTCTCTATCTAAGATATAGGAACCAAAAATGACATACTCATCATCAATAGTGATTGCATTAAAATTAATATATCCATCAAAAAGATACACATTAGCGCCAAACAAAGCCAACTCTTTTGCGTAAGCGCGTGAAGCAAAATAATTCCCTTGTCTATCATTTTTTAATGGAACCATTAATCTTACTTGAATGTTTGAATTGATTGCAAATCTTAACAATGATTGAATGCTTTCTGTTGGAATAAATTCTGAAAGTTGCAATTGAATAGATTTTTTTGCCATACATATTGCTTTAATTATTGCAAGTTCCAAGTCAGTGTCTGCATTGTTTGCAACAAACTGAAGTTGATTGTTGTTGTGATAAGTTATTTGGGCATCAATATCGTAAGGAATATACTTACCACTTGCAAAAATTGTATCTTTACGTGTTTGAACATCTATGTCTTGAACTATATCACCTTTAAGTTTTAAAAAAGTGTATGCTGTTTCTTTTGAACTCCTTAATTGACGATTTGAAATGTTTAAATTTGCAATATATACAATTTCACCATCAATTGTTATTGCATTTCTTAAATTTGCATAAACCTTTTCTAAAGTGTTATGTTTGCTAAATCTATAAGTTTTTACTCCAGCTTTTTTTAATTCTTTTATTAATCTGCAATTTATTAATCTATCATAAACAAACTTTACTTCAACATTGTCACCCGCTTTTTGAATCAAAACACTTTTGATTTCATCAAAATCCTTTGAATTGACTTTTGTTACTTCAAATATGATGTAGTGCTTAGCCTTGTTTAAATCTTCTATTAAAGTTTGTTTGAATTCTTCATAGTTGTGTAAGATTTCGAAACTGTTGTTAACTGTTGTTTTAGAATTAAATGCCAAATTATTAAATTGAAAAACCTCATGATTACATAGTGATTCATTATCTTTTAAGTTGCTTGAAATTAATTTATCATATATGTCATCTTCTTTTTGCTTCACTTTCAACGAATTACGCTTTTTGTAAAACACATGACGAATCGACAAATAAATTACATAACCTAATATTTGCAAAGCCAAAAAAATTAATGACCATATTATGATATTTTTTGGTTTATCTCTTTCCAAAATAATCATCATAGTCATCATTGCAATGTATAAAATTATTAAAACAATGCTCAAAATTACGTTAAAAACTATCATTCTTGTTATTTTAACAAATTTATAAATAGAAATCAAATAAAAACCATTATTAAATCTAAAAACTTATAGTAAAAAATAAAATTACGAATTAAAATATTTGATAAATTTTTTATCCTATGTTAAAATATATTTGTGCTGATATGGCTCAGTTGGTAGAGCAATTGATTCGTAAGCAGCTGCTCGTAAACTCACTAGCTGGATACTCATTCCCTTCACTTTATCGTTATTTTAACACTCGCTGATATGGCTCAGTTGGTAGAGCAATTGATTCGTAATCAATAGGTCGGGGGTTCGAATCCCCCTATCAGCTCCAAAAAAACTAACATTAAGTTAGTTTTTTTTAGTAAATGAAAACATGAATCTCAACTGTTATTGTTGAATCTGAAACTAATGAAATTGTTATGGTTGCTTCACCAATGCTTACTGCTCTAATTTTAATTAAGGGATCAGCTATTCTTTCAACAAACAATATGCCTTCATTAGAACTCATTACCATGATATCTTGAGAAACAAATTCCTCATCTCTATTCAAAATTGAATAACTAATTTGAAAATAATCCTTTTCTGAAAAATTAATATTAATTGAATTGCCGTTTACGTTGTTTAAAACTATTTTATAATCAGGAACTGGTTTTACATTGATTTCAAAATCATAAACATATTCCAAATATGCTTCAACGAAATGAAACTTAACATCACTTTCTCCAACGTTTATGCCTGTTATAATGTTGTTGTTATAAGTTATTTTGTTATCAGCAGTAACATTAACCAATTTACTTTCGTCAAATTCAAACATTTCAAAAATATTTAACGATTCACCAACAATAATCTGATTCTTAATTTGCTGAATATGCGAACTTGTTTGCTCTTCGTACACCAAAACATTAATAGTTTTACTAAAATATGTTAGCTTTGACTTTGGCATTTTAAATTTAATTGTGTAACCACCAGCTGAAATTGCCTCAATTGTGTTATTTTCCAACTTAATCCCGTTAACAACTCCGCTAGATTTAGGTGTAATTTCGTATGTAAGTTTTTCAAGCATACTTGTTGGACTAACATCAACATATCCTGATTTTAAATTTACACTTGTTCCAACTAAAATTTGAATCGTTTCTGGAAGATTGATTGAAAAAGTTGTTGCATAAACATCGGTTGAATCGCTAGGATTCGTTGGTGTTGAAATTTCTGGAGTTTCTGCGTCTGGATTTTGTTTATCAACCTTTTTCTTGTTATATAAAACAAGGAATATTGACAGTACAACAATACTCGCAATCGCAAAAACAGTAAAAATCCAACTCCAAACTTTCTTTTTCATGTTTTAATTCTACAATATTAAGCATTATTTTTCAATTA
>CAZTNT010000080.1:0-5027 GCA_964614965.1 uncultured Lachnospiraceae bacterium
ATGACAATATGACGAACAACATATCGGACACAACAACATTTAGCGAAACAATTCAAGATAGTTTAATCACCAGTGATACTTATCTAAATATCTCAAATGTGACAATTGTGAATGATGTGTTGTCAACAGACGGAACTTTAAAAATTAGTTGTGATATTAATATATTGCCAATTGCATATGTTAATCTCACTATGTCTCCACCATTAAACTTGCAAGATAGTTTAATCACAAAAAAAAGCGAACTTTCAACAAGTTCAATCAGTCAATTTATTAACACCAAATTTGAACACAATTTGAATTTGGAAACAAAAAATTCAATTAATAAAATTTTGTGCAACAATTCTTATTTCACTGCTGAAAAAGTTTATGCAGATGATGGCGTTGCTATTGTTGAAGGAAAAATAGTGACTTATTTATTGTATGAAACAATAAAGGACGACGAAAAGCAAATTAAAGAACTTAAGGACGAAACAAACATTAAATGTGATGTTGAAATAAACGGTTTAACTCGCGAAAACAATCTGGATTTAACATTCTCACTTGACAAATCAAAATGCAACATTTCAACAGAAATTGAAGATGATTCAAGCGTTATTACAATCACTAATCATATCAATGTTTGCGGTGTTTCTTTAAAAAATGTTACTATTAACTTTGTTGACGATTTATTCAGCCTTGATAATGAAGTCGAAACAACCACATCTAAACGTGAATATAACTCAAAATCAAATAAACATTTTGTATGTGAAACAATTTCCAATGAAACAAGTTTATCATCTGATGATCCTGCAATAGACGACGTTGTTGCAAACTTAAACATTACCCCTGAAATAACAAACACTTACATTAAAGAAGGAACAATTTATCTTGAAGGTGTTATAACTTCCAATTTGATTTTCATTGATGAAAACAAAGAGTTAAAACATAAACAAGTTGAAATTCCTTTTATTTTAAACAGCAAAATCGAAAGCGAAACATTAGGTTGTGTTCACAGCGAAATTACAGTTGTTAACAATAAAGTTAAAATTAAACGTGGAACTATTATAGAAATGGAATATTCATTATGTGTTAATATACATGTATATCAAAAAATTTCACATGAAATGGTTGACAACTTCAAAATTGGTAAACAATTAGATTTCTCAAAATACGACTTTCAGATTTTCATTGCAAAACCAGGTGAAACGATATGGGAACTTTGCAAACGAATTAAAATCTCACCAAATGATATTCCTCAATTCAACAAAGATTTACCTTTAGTTATGGAAGGTGGAGAAAAGATTGTTATTAAACGATAAAAAAAGGACTTGAAGTCCTTTTTTCTCTACGCTACTCTGCCCACAATTCCATTTGTTATATTTGTGTTAGATTTTCCTTCTGTTGAACCAGATTGATTCCACAAAACTTGCACATCAGATGCAACATTGTCCGTGTTAGTTGCACCGTTGCTTAAACAACCAATAATTTGTCCAGCATCTCTATCTGCTTTAACCATACAATCATCAGCTGAACAATTTGTTATTGCTGCAACACTTGCTTCATAAATACCTTTTGCAAAATGTCCAACAACTGCGCCTGCTTTATCTCCACTTTCATCTCCATTTGAATATATGCAGTTCACGGTTGCATCTTCAACATGACAATTTGTGATTTTTGAATCTATGCTAAATCCAGCAATTACACCAACATAATGGTTTCCTTGAATGTCAGCATCTTCAACTTCAAGGTTTTTTATTTCTGCTTGATAAATTTGACCAAACAAAGCAACTCCTGCAGACGCTCCTTCAACAATTCCACCTAGATTGAATTTTGAAATTTTTAAATTGTCAATTGTGTGATTTTGACCATCAAAAATTCCCCTAAATTGATATCCAGTTTCAACTGTTCCAAGATAGTTTGATGCTCCATATCCAATTGGTGTCCACTCTTTATTTAACAAATCCATATCACATGCGAGTTTGATTGTAACACCTTCATACGTATTTCCTTGATTAACAGACTTTGCAAGACCTGCAAGTTCTTCAGCAGTGTCAATTGTGATAACACCATCAACCGCTTCTGAAACTTCAACAACTGAGCCGTCCCACATTTCAGTTTTTTCATCTGGTTTATCACCACAAGCTGAAAATAATAATGCACAAGGAATAATTAAACAAATCCCAAGCATTAATGTTAAAATTCTTTTGAACATAATACCTCCTTCATTATATTATGAAACAAATTCATTAATATTATGATAACATCTGAATATTTTCTCTGTCAAATGATTACAAAAAAAAGACTAATAGAAATATTAGCCTATTTTTTTAAAATTCATCTAAGTTATAAGCTTCGTGAATTGCTTTTTCAATATGGAAAACCGCTTGATCTGGACTAACAATCCCTTGCACAATATCTTTATACGCACTCAACAATGGTGCTTTAAGTTGCATTGAATCGCTCACTTGATTGTTGTAATTATTTAACCTTTTAATAAGTCCGGTAACTGCATCTCTTCCTTCAACTGAAACAAAACTTAATTTTGGATTAATTGTGTTTTGTCTAACAAGTTCAATACCATAATTCAAGTTATGACTATTGTTGTCGTACATTGTGGCATCATAGTCGCCCAAAAGAGGTAATCTTCTAGCAGTTTTTGGCAAGCATTGCATAGCATCAAGATAAACTTCCATTTCAGCTAAACTTGCACACATCAAACTTCCACGAAGAGTGTCGTTTTCACTTCCAACACAAATTCCAGCCATTGCACCATAAACATTTTTTGCAGCACCACAAATTTCAACACCTTTAACATCAGGATTTTCAAAAAGTTTGAATGAATCATTGCTTAAAATAGTTTTAAATGCTTCGGCAAGTTTTCTTTCATAAGCAGCGACAACCATATGGGTTTTTCTTCCAGCACTAATTGATTGAACATGACCTGGCCCAGCGAGAGCAACAATATTATTTTTCCAAATTCCATTGTCTCTCATAATTTCACTCAGTGTTCTTCCTGTTGTTGCTTCAACACCTTTCATTGCTAAGCAATAGTTCTTTTTGTTATAACCATCAACCGTTCTCACATCTTGCATAAATTCATCAAGCTTTTGACTGAGAATTGAAATGATGATGTAATCACTGAAAGATATAGCTTCATCAATATTATGTGTAAAACTTAATTGAGAATTGTTATAATAGGTGGACAAATCTATATATGAATTTTTTCCAGTTTTGAAAAACTCACTTTCTGGAACATTTGCAAATGTTTTTTCAAACGCCAAAACTTCATGCCCATTTTTTAAGCATAGTCCTGCAAGATTTGAAGCCCATCTGCCAGTTCCTAAAATACTAATCTTCATTTTCATCCTTTTCGTTATCAATTGGTTTTGTGATAGGGAATAAAACACCATCTCTAATGTTTGGCAAATCAAATATCATCATAATGAAACGATCAATACCAAATCCTAAACCAGACATTGGAGGCATTCCGTGTTCCATAGCGAGCAAGAAATCTTCGTCAACGTCCATGGTTTCGTCGTCTCCCATTTCTTTGTCCTTAAGTTGAGAAACAAGTGCTTTTCTTTGTTCGATTGGGTCAACCAATTCGCTATAAGCATTCAAAATTTCAGCACCATTAACAACAACTTGGAAAACATCAGTAACTCTACTATCATTATCATTTCTTCTTGCTAAAGTTTTCAAGAAAGCAGGATAATTATATAAAATTGTTGGACCAACAAGGTTTTTTCTAATAAGTTTCTTATAAGCATAGTCAATGATTGCACGACAAGAGTTGTAACCTTCAAGTTCATCTCTTGTGAGTTTTCCGCTTTCAGCAATCTTGTCTGCCAAAACATTGTAATCTTCAATGTCTAAGAAATCAAACCCTAAAAGTTCTCTCATCTTTTCAATATAATTAATTCTTTCCCAATTTTCATTTCCAAAGTCAATTTCGTTACCCGCAACTGTAATTTTTGTTGTTCCTATTGTGTGGAGCATTAACTCTTTAATGAATTTCTTAAAGAATCTAACATTGTCTTCAAAATCCCAATAGCCAGCATACCATTCAACTTGAGTGAATTCTTGCAAGTGAGTTGGATCCATACCTTCGTTTCTGAAGTCTTTTCCAAGTTCAAAAACTTTATCAAATCCACCAGCAACAACCATTTTTAGCCATGTTTCAAAAGCAATTCTCAAATTACAATCTAAATCCAATGCATTGTGATGTGTGAAGAACGGTTTTGCACTTGCTCCGCTTACTGCAGTTTGCAAAACAGGAGTTTCAACTTCAATAAAGCCGTTATCTTCCAAGTAGCGTCTAACAAAAGATACTGCTCTACTTCTTGCAATAAACACCTTTCTACTGCTTTCATTTGAAATAATGTCCAAATATCTTTGACGATATCTTGTGTCAATATCAACAAGTCCATGGAATTTTTCAGGAAGTCCGCGAAGAGCTTTTGAAAGCAATTCAAAAGTTTCAACTTGAACAGTCAATTCTCCAGTTTGAGTTCTAACAAGTTCACCATTAACACCCACAAAGTCGCCAATATCGCAGAAATCTTTAAATTTTTGAAGAGCAACATCACCTACAACGTTTAATGACAAACTGATTTGAACACTTGTTCTGATATTTTCACTTAAATTACAATCAAAATTGTCACCAATTGCGTAAAGACGCGCAAAAATAAGCTTACCAAATGTACGCTTAAAAGTCATACGTCCTGCAACACTAACTTTTGTTCCAAGTTCATATTTTTCAAGGTCGTGAATTTCATGAGTTTTGTTGAACTTTGCTTTGTATGCCTTTTCACCCATTTCTTCTAACTTTTTAATTTTTTCAACTTTAATGTCAAATTCACTTAAATTTACATTTTCCATGATTTTAATCTCCTAACTCAAAATTTATGTTTTAAGTATATCAACAACAAAACAAAAAGTCAATCTTAAAAAGAAATATTTTAAGCACTTGAAATAATTAATAAGTAATCAACAATAAAAATCCACCTGCGTAGCGGGTGGTTTTTCATTTTGAGGGTAAAACCCTC
>CAZTNT010000081.1:0-5012 GCA_964614965.1 uncultured Lachnospiraceae bacterium
ATGGAACTGAACCACCATGCAAAAGTTTAAACCACATTTTTGCATGCTCTTTTTCATTATCCGCAGTTTTAGTAAACAATTCTGCAATTTGTTCATAACCATCTTTTTTTGCTTTGCTAGCATAATATGTATATTTATTTCTTGCTTGGCTTTCACCTGCGAAAGCTTCCCATAAATTCTTTTCTGTTTTACTACCTTTTAATTCCATTATTATTCTCCTTTAAAACTTTTTGTTTTTTATTTGAGATCCTTCGGCTTCACGTCGTTTCGCTCAGGATTACAAATATATTATAAATTATAACCAATAAAAATTGCAAATGTTTTTAATTACTTCCATCTATCTTTTTTCTTAGCCATACCTTTTTCTCTTCCATTGTTTGATGGCTTGTAATACACTTGGTCTTTTAACTTATTTGGCAAATATTGTTGTTTCACATATCCACCATAATTATGAGGATATTTATAAGCTGGAACATCTTTTTCTTCATAATGATAATTTTTTAAATGCTCTGGCACTTTATCATCAGGATTAAATTCTGCATCATGCTGAGCAGAGTGCATTGCGTTAACCACACTATTTGATTTTTCCGCTTCACACACATAAATTATTGCATGACAAAGCGGTATGTTTCCTTCTGGCAGTCCTAAATTTTTTATTGCATTCATTGCAACCATTGCCATTAATGCAGCATTGCTATCTGCCATGCCAACATCTTCACTTGCATGAGCTATCAATCTTCTACAAATAAGTAATGGATCACAACCCGCCGTTATTAATCTTTGAGACCAATACAAAGCCGCATCGCTGTCACTACCTCTTAAACTCTTACAAAAAGCACTAAGCATGTCATAATAAATATTCTCATCAACTGAGATAACTGGTTGTTGAATACACTGACTTGCAACAAGGTTATCAATAACAATAACTCCATCTTTGTTTGGCGGAGTGGTTGTTACCGCCAACTCAAGAGCATTGTAAGCTGAACGCAAATCCCCATTAGAGAACATTGCAAATCTATTTAATGCTTCAATCTCAAGTTTTACATTTAATCTTCCAAAGCCTCGTTCTTTATCTTTAACTGCCAAAATTAAAGCATCTTTTACATCTTCTGCTTCTAATGGTTTAAATTTAAACAATCTACATCGGCTAACAATAGCGGGAGTCATGCTGACATGCGGATTTTCAGTTGTTGTTCCTATGAATGTGATATACCCAAGTTCAACCGCCTCCAACACCGAATCACTTTGCGCCTTGCTCCATCGGTGACATTCATCCAAAATTAATAGCGTTGATTTTCCAGTGAATTGAAAATTATCTCTTGCTTTTTCTATAACTTTTTTTGCCTCTGCAACTCCACTTGAAACAGCGTTCAATTTAACATATTCTAAATTTAAAGATTTTGCAATGATATATGCTAAAGTGGTTTTTCCAACTCCTGGTGGGCCATAAAATATGCAACTGCCTAAACGATTAACTTTAATTGCACGCCTTATTAAACTATTCACACCAACAATGTGTTTTTGACCAACAAATTCGTCAAGATTTCTGGCTCTCATTTTTTCTGCTAATGGTGTTGTGTTAATATTCATTTCTTCCATGTTATTATTATAGCAAAATTATAGATTTTGTCAAATTCTTTCATTGACAACAATATGCTTAATCACATTATTTAATTTATAGGTAAGGGTATAAGAAAGTTTAAATTTGTTTGATTTTACCACAATTTTATTTGAAAAAACATGAATATTTAACACATTTTTTAAAATTTTTATATATTTTTGTGCAATTTTTGCAAAATTTAAATCAAAACCATTATTCATTAAATCTCTTAATGCTAGTTGTTTGATTTCTCGAAGATTAAATTGACTAGATTTTACATCTATTAAAAAAAATCTATAGTAACTTTCACAATTGAAATAAATTTCAACTTGCCCCAAACATTTAAAATACAAGTAATTTCCGCATTTCTTCACATTTGTCACATTTGACACAATAACCAAACTTCCACTTAAATTTAGATATAAAATATTCCCTATCCCCATTATTTTTTCGTTTTCTACTTTTAATCTATGTTCTTTGAATGAATTAAAAACAAGTCCACCTTTTCGCATCTTAATTTGTGGAAATTTTTTATATTTGAAAAAATTTTGTTTTTTTATTGTTTTTACACAAAAAAATGAAACAAAATATGCAATTATTGCAATTATCATGTTTAAATGTTTTCCATATGGCGAAAAATTAAAATATAATATTTTTAATTAATTGACTTTAGTAGATATAAATTATAAAATAATTATAATAACTTTTTGAGGGGGTATAAAATTATGGCAAAAGCAAAAATTGGTATTAACGGCTTTGGAAGAATTGGAAGACTTATTATGAGAGCAAGCATTGGTCGTGACGATGTTGAAATTGTTGGTGTCAATGATCCGTTCTTAACACCTGATTATGCTTGTTATCTATATAAATATGACACAGTTCATGGAAAAGCTAACAGCGAATTAAAACTTAGTACTGACGGAAATCTTAAATTGAACAAAAAATCTGTTGCATTCTTTGCTGAAAAAGAACCTGAAAACATTGATTGGAAATCTGTTGGCGCAGATTATGTTATTGACTGCACAGGAAAATTTACACGCGCAGATGACGCAATTCGTCACTTAAAAGGTGGTGCTAAAAAAGTTATCATCTCTGCTCCAGGAAAGGAATGTCCAACATTCGTTTGTGGTGTAAACGAAGATCAATACACAAGCGACATGAAAGTTGTTTCAAATGCAAGTTGCACAACAAACTGTCTTGCTCCATTAGTTAAAGTCATTGATGATGTTTACGGAGTTGAAGAAGGATTGATGAGCACTATTCACTCTACCACAGCAACTCAACTTACTGTTGATGGAATTTCAAAGAAAGATTGGCGTGGCGGACGTGCTGCAAGCGCCAACATCATTCCAAGCAGTACAGGTGCTGCTAAAGCGGTTGGCGAAGTTCTTCCACATTTAAAAGGAAAACTCACCGGAATGAGTTTCCGTGTTCCAACAATTAATGTAAGTGTTGTGGACTTCACTGTTAAATTAAAGAAACCAACAACATATGAACATATTTGCAAAACAATTAAAAAATATTCTAAAGATGTTATGCCGACTGTGCTTGGTTACACTGATGAACCTGTTGTTTCAAGTGATTTTATTGGAGATTCTCACACTTGTATCTTCGATGAAAAAGCAGGAATCATGATGAGTCCAACATTTGTTAAACTTGTTGCTTGGTATGACAATGAATGGGGTTACTCAAACAAATGTCTTGACCTTGCTAGCCATATGTTTAAAGTTGATAATAAAAAGAAATAGAACTTTTTGTTAGCAATAAGATTCTTAGGCTTCATTCATCGCACTCAAAATGACAGAAAAAAAGACGCATTAGCGTCTTTTTTAAACTCCAACGTATTTTTGAAGGAAGCCTGTGTATATAATATTTTTGTTATTTAATCTCAAAAAATCAATTGGTTTGATGATATTAGGAAGTTCTTCTGCATTTTCAATTTCAAAAGTTTTTAAACAAGTTTTCACAAATTCACTACAGTAAAACCTTTTGTTGCTTTTATAATACATTTTGAAACAGGCGCACAAAACACCTAAATAGTTATAGTGAAATTCTTTTTTATTTTTCTTAAAATATTCAATGAAATATTCAATCGCTTTATATTTTTCAATGTTCACCTTAAATTCAAGAACCATTGCTTGAGTTTTGTAAAAACGCTTGAAAGTTCCAACGTTCTTTCCTTCTTCAACAAAACCACCTATAAAAGGATTATAGGGATTTAATCTGCCAAATGAATACATTTTGTCTAAAGTTGGAGTAAGAGAAATTGAAGCATGATTATATTCTGCATGCGTAAAAAACTTCAATGCTCTTGAAAACATTGTTCCTGTTTGACTTAAAACAACATAAATGCTCTTTTCCATCTATTCAATTATATCACAAAAATATCATTTTTCAAAACTAATATATGCCTAAATTTTTAAAAAAATTATCGATAATTGTAAATTCTAATCATCATCCTGTTCTCTATAATTATATAAAAAACACCCAAACTTTACTTTGTTTGAGTGTTAAACTTCTAAACGGTTAAATCTTCTTCTTTTTTTTCTTCAACAAGTCTTGTGTTTATAAACTCAACTTTGAATTTATTCTTTATTATATTATATTGATATTCTGAAATTTCATATCTTTCATTCGAATTATTAAATGTTTTCACATCTATAAAACCTAAAACATAAGCCGTGCTTGCATCAATAAACTTATAATTATCATAATAATAAACTTTACAGCTTTGTTTGTCCAAAGGTTGCAATTCTATATATTCAATCTCAATCTCCACAGGACCTTTGTTTGACTTAATTTTTTCAATTATGCTATCCGTAATTTCATATTTAACTTCTCTATTTATTAAAATACGCCTAACCTTTGTTCTTATTAAACCTAATTCATCTGCAGCTTCAATATCTATTAATTTTGTTTTATTCTCTTTATCAATATAAACTTTTAATATTTTTTTTGATTTTAGAATTAGATTACTTTTTGTTTCAGTTTTTTCTTTAGTTTGATTTCGTATATAAATTTTACCTATGCTTAAAACAATATCTTTAGGAGGTGTTGCTGATAAAATTCCATTAAAATTATCATTTTTAACAACTGGTCTTTGTTTTAACATATTTACTTATTCCCCTTTTTTACAATATACAATTTTTTTTATTTCAAGTCAACCATTTGCCATCTTATTAAAAATCATATTGCGAAGATCTTACCAGCAACAACGTTAAGAAATATTCCACAATTGACTTATTTTAGCACAAAGTGGAAGCACATCAGTGCGACCTTAAAATCACCTACGCATAAAAAATACACCCGGGTTCGGGTGTAAACTATGGCGCAGAGTTAGGGGCGACTGTGTTAAGAAAAGTTGCCAGTGGCAAGTTTTTAGCACAAAGCGGGAGCAACCTTGTTGCGGTCC
>CAZTNT010000082.1:0-5002 GCA_964614965.1 uncultured Lachnospiraceae bacterium
ATTTATTAAACGGAAAACAAGAGTATTTAGTTGTGTGTTTCTTTAATTCATTGTTTACCATTTCCAATAACTCAAATTTAGAAAAAGAACTATTAGAAGCTCTTAAAAATCAAGATAATTTCTATCTTGTTTGTGATTATACAATTAACAGTAATTATCATATGCCTAAAGAAGAACAAGATTTTATTGATAATCTTATTAACAAACTTAAAAATCGTTTCAGATTTAAAAAGATTGACATTTTGGAAGGTCGTGGTATAATTGTTTACGGAGCAAGATAATGATTTTAAGTGTTTCAAGGCGAACAGATATTCCTGCATTTTATTCGAATTGGTTTTTTGAACAATTAAACCAAGGTTTCGTTTTGGTGACAAATCCAATAAATCCAAGTAAAATTGCAAGGATTAAACTTGAACCATTAAAAATTAAAAACATTGAAACAAATTTTTTTGGTGAAAACAAAGTTGAAGTGGATGGCACAATTGAAGGAATAGTTTTTTGGACAAAAAATCCGAAACCAATGTTGAACCAAATAGAAAAGTTGAAGGATTATAAATATTATTTTCTTTACACTTTAAATGCTTACCCAGAACACATTGAATCAAAATTGCCAACTCTTGAAGAAAGAATAAAAAGTTTTAAAGAACTTTCGAAACATTGCCCTGTTATTTGGAGATATGACCCAATATTGTTAACTAATGGAATTGATGTTGATTGGCATATTCAACAGTTTACAAACCTTTCTAAAGAATTAAACGGATTCACTAAACATTGCAAAATTAGTTTTGTAATTCAAAGTTATAAAGGATGCTCAAACGATGTTTATGCCCCAACAGAACAACAAAAATACGAAATTTTATCTAAATTTTCTCAAATTGCAAAAGAAAATGGAATTCAAGTTGAGGCCTGTGCTGAAAGTGGAGATTGGTATAAATATGGAATTATTCCAAGTAAATGCATTGATGGAGAAATCTTTGAAGAATTGCTAACTGAAAAATTTAAAGAAGATAAAATAGCAGTTAAACGCAAAAACAATAAAATTGATGGACAACGCAAACATTGCAATTGTATGCCAGCAATAGATATTGGAAGATATGACACTTGCAAACATGAGTGTAATTATTGTTATGCAAGAAAAACAACACCAAAGAGTATGTTAGATAAACTTGATGGTGAAGTTTACGATAGAAAAACCGAATTAGAATTTGAATATAAGTAAAGTGAGTGATAAGCATTTCACTTTGTTGCTTATATAATAGAAAAAAGTAGTTAGAATTGCCTAACTACTTTTTTCTATAAATTTTGACATTTTGGTGGAGATGATGGGAGTCGTCCTGTCGGCCAGACCGCTAAAAACAGCATGAGCAGATGCTGTTTTCTTAACGCTCCCGTGCGACTAACTGTACTTTATGTTATCACCACTTGTTGTTTCATCTGTTATTCAATTTGGTGGAGATGATGGGAGTCGCACCCATGTCCTTATTTGGCAGGAAATCATACACTACATGCTTAGTTAATGACTATATTCGCAAAACTCAACTAACATTAACACTTGGGTTTTACTATCCTAAATTGGGTTCAATGTTGGCTAGGAAAACAACCTTGACCTTGACCGATAATCGACGCCAGATTTTAACGTATCGGTACCATTAAACTGACGGCTACGCATTAAGCAGCGTAAGCTAATTTATTTTGGTTTGCGTTTATTTAAATTCGTCGAAACACGAACGTGTGTTTAGCGTGTCACCGCACGGCATGCGTATCAAATCATGGCAAACAAGTCGAAACTATTTCATCCCCATGTGCTTAGAGTATAACATATTTATGAAAAATTTCAATAGAAATATTAAAAAATTTCAAATTAAAAATGTTAAAAATATCAAAAAACAATATAAAACATTGAAAAATATCACAAAAAATAAGAGAAAATAATAATTTTTTAATAATTTTATTGATTTTTTATTTGTAAATTCATAAATAACTTTTGTTTGATTTTATTTTTATTTTTTATTTTTATATGATATAATAAAAAAGAAGCTTATATGTTTATCGACTATTTATCAGATGAACAATTATGTGATTTTACGGAAGAAGTTTGGGTTATTAATTTCAAAAGAGGGGTAATATGAGAAAAACAAAAATTATTGGAACAATTGGACCAGCATCAATAAGTTATGATGTTATGAAAAATTTGGTTTTGGCTGGGCTTAATGTTGTGAGAATAAATCTTTCTCACGCTAAATTAAAAGATATGGACACAATTTTAAAAAATGTTAAAAAATTGAGAAAAGAATTGAGTGTTCCATTACCAATTATGATTGACACTCGAGGACCTGAACTTAGAGTGAAAACATTTGAAAATGGTTCGGTTGATATTAAGAAAGGTCAACTATTTACTTTCACATCAAATGATATAGTTGGAGATGCATCTAGGGTGTCAATAAATCATCCTCAGATTTTGTCTAATTTGAGTGTTGGCGATAAAATTTTAGCAGTTAACGGATTGCTTACCTTTAAAGTTATTGAGGTTAATGACACAGATGTGATTACAAAAGCAAGTGAAGATGGAACATTGTCAAACAGAAAGAGCTTATTTGTTCCAGGTGTTAAACTCAATGTTCCTTATCTTAATGATTTGGATAAACAAGATATAATGTGGGGTATTAAAAACAATGTAGAACTTATTGCTGCAAGTTTTGTTAATTCTAAAGAAGATGTTAAACAACTTAGAAAATTTATTTTGAAAAATGGTGGAAATATGCAAATTATTTCCAAAATAGAAAGTCAGTGTGGTGTTGAAAATCTTGATGAAATAATTGAAGCAAGTGATGCAATCATGGTGGCACGTGGAGATTTGGGTGTTGAAGTTAAAATGGAGAAACTTCCAGAACTTCAAAAGCAAATCATTAAAAAAACCGTTATGCGTGGAAAAACTGTTATCACTGCAACAGAAATGTTGGAAAGTATGATTGAAAATCGTCGCCCAACGAGAGCTGAAGTCACAGACGTTGCAAATGCTGTGTATGATGGAACGAGTTGTGTTATGTTGTCTGGAGAAACTGCGTCTGGGAAGAATCCTGAACTCGCTGTCAAAATGATGGCTCAAATATGTTTAGAAACTGAAAAGAACATTCAACCTTTCACTCTAATGGATTGCGAGGGAGTGAACACGATTGAAGATATTGTTTCACAAAGTGCTGTTGCGGCAAGTAGCACTTCCAATGTGAAGGCGATTGTTGCATACACAAATTCGGGGCTCAGTGCAGGATTAATTAGTAGATATCGTCCTGTGGTTGACATCATTGGTGCAACTCCGAACGAAACGGTTTATCGTCAACTTGAGTTAAGGTGGGGTGTTAAACCTGTTTTAACAAGTGAATACAACTCAACAGATGAGATGTTTAACATTGCTGTTGATATAGTGAAAGAAAATAAAATTGCAAAAACATCGGACGCGATAGTTATCACATGCGGTCAACCTAAAAAACCAGGTGGAACTAATTTGATTAAGATTGAAAAAATGGGTTAAATTGTCGCATATAATAAATAAAAAGAAAACCCAAAGAATATAATAAAAATAAATGAAACATGAAAATAGTGAAACTAATGTTAAGAAAACGGCGCATTTAAAAATTCTGCGCCTGTTTTTGACAATTGTAATTTTATTTACTGTATTTATAGCATGTTATGCAATAATAAAATTTACAGGTTTATGGGACAAAATTAATTCAACCGAAAAGTTAAAAGCTATTGTTGAAAGTGGTGGAATGTTTAGTTTTGTTGTTTTTGTGATACTTCAAATTCTTCAAACAACAGTCCTTCAAATTCCTGCAATATTCATAACAATTGCAGGAACTCTTGTGTTTGGACCATGGACAACATTCTTCTTGAGTTTCTTTGCTGTTATGATTGGAAGCATAATCATGTTTTGGATTGGCAGAAAGGCAGGAAGAAGGTTTTTAAATTGGCTTGCTGGGAAGGATGAGGCTGACAAATGGATTGAAAGAATGTCACATGGTAAATACTTGTTCTTCCTAATGATGGTTTTCCCAATGTTCCCAGATGATATTTTATGTGTTGTTGCCGGACTAACAAATATGAGTTTTAAATATTTTTTGACAACAAACTTGATTGCACGTGCGTTGGGTATTGCTTGCACGGTTTTCTTCGGTAGTGGAACAGTGATTCCTTTCAGTGGTTGGGGATTGATTGTGTGGGGTGTGATAATTTTAGTTGTTGCAAGTTTATTTTATTTAAGCGTTAAGTATCAAAATAAGATCGATGAAATTATTAAACAATTTTTGAAGAAAGATAAAAAAAGAAAGAAATCTTAGGATTTGGTAAATGATTTTTCAGGTGTTGCTTCAAAATTATTACATATTGACAATAAAAAGATTATATGTTACAATTATATTGTTAAAGGAGATATTAATGAAATATACATATACTATTAGGAAAGGGACATGTGATAGACCAATAGGTGCATTTGATACAAAAGGTCACCCAGTTTATAATAAACACGAGCATTATGATATTGATGTTTTGGATGTTAATGTGCAATCATCAATTAAAAATGATGAAGATGTGAAAAAGTTAGCTGAATTACTTTATCCTGAGGTTATTCAAAGATTGGGAGACAATCTTTATATTGGTGTTAGTATTATGCTAGAAAGAAGAATTAAAACTTTATTTTCTAAAGATGAATCTTTAAATGATTTTACAAAAGCAATGCTTAGACAATACTCCGCTATGAGGCTAGATATTGATATATTTGGTTTGCCAACAGGAAATGAATAAAATGAAATCTTACTTGATGGGTAAGATTTTTTATTGTGTCAAATAACAAAATATATTTTTGTAAGAAATTCGTCTAAAAAATCATTTTAATTAATATAATATAAAAGCTTATTTTCGGCAAAATTGGTTTTCTGTCGGTTGATTTTTGCAAAATAAGACAAACTTCTTCATTTTTTCTTTCACAATATGCTTGTTGAAAAATGTT
>CAZTNT010000083.1:0-4958 GCA_964614965.1 uncultured Lachnospiraceae bacterium
GGGTTTTACCCGTTAAATGAAAAACCACCCGCTACGCAGGTGGATTTTTATTGTTGCACAATTTTGTGTTGTTGTTCATAGCATATTAATAGATAAAAAGGAGATTATTAATGAGCTATGAAATAAATGGTGACTTAGGAAATCAACCAGCAGTAATAAACATACATAAAGAAACTTGTTTAAACAACAATTTCAGAAAAGCAATATGGACTGGAAATCATTTGCAGGTGACAGTTATGTCAATTCCTGCTGGTGGAGAAATTGGATTGGAACTTCATGAATATGTTGACCAATTTATTAGAATTGAATATGGTGTTGCTTCAGTGTATATGGGAAAAACAAAACAAGATATGAAGTTTATGGGAAATGCAAATTCAGACTATGCTGTTATAATCCCAGCAGGAACATGGCATAATATCATAAATAATCAAAGTTGTCCGCTTAAGGTTTATTCAATCTATGCGCCACCTCAACATCCGATTGGAACAATTCATAAAACAAAATTTGATTCAGATTTGGCAGAACATTAATTTGTATAAAATGTGTAACAAGTCTTGCCAAGATTAAAATTTTATGCTAATATCTTAATAAGGAGAACTTAGTATGCTAACACAAAAGAGTACAAAAAGCGATATTCAAAAAGTTGCTTTGAGAATAATTATGAAACAACATGAAAGATTTACAGAACAAGAAATTGTTGAGTGTGTTCTTAATCAATTCGTAGATGGCGTTGAAGTTGAAATGGTTGAAAGAATTGTTGCCAAAACCATTGAATATTGCTGGAGAGAAATTCATTTAACTGAAATTATTGATGGAGAGTATGTCATAAAACCTGACAGAAAAGAACTTGTTAATGCATTCCTTAATCATGAAGGAGTGACAGTTTAAGTAAAAGGGGGTTTATGATGAATAAGTTAAATAGAGAAAGTTCAACAGTTGAATATTTAAAACTTGCAAAAAATATTATATGCTATCAGCAAGGTAGGTTTACTCTTAACGAGATTATGAAAGTTATGTTGAGCAAATGTGAAAATGATGTTGATGAAGAGTTTTTAAAACCAATCATCATTCATGCATTATTTCATTTGAACGAAATTGGAATTATTCATCATAAATGTGGATTGCTTTACGAAGCAAATGAATCCTTTTGTCAAATTTAATCACCTTAACAGGTGATTTTTTCATGCATAATTTAATTGTTTTCGAATTTGTTTTTTGATATAATCAAAGTATGCAAGAAAACATTTTGAAACAAAAGCCAGCAAAAGAGCAAGTTATGTTGGTTATTAATCGTTTTTCAAATCTTCTTAAAGAATTGAATAAAATTGTGGTGACTAGTAAACATTTGGTTCCTGAAATTACAAAAGATGCAAGGAATTTTATTGATTCTGAAGTTGAGAATATATTGAAAAATATTGATATAAAAGAAATCAACAGAGGTGACTTTTCTGTTCGTGTGTCTGCATTGAGGAATGCGGGTTACACAAATTTTTTCAAGGTTTATAAATCAGCAGATTTCAGAAAACTATCAAAAGTTAATGGCATAAGTGAAACAACTGCATATGAAATTATTAAGTTTGTTAGAACAGATGCTCAACAAATAAGAGATAATTTTGTTGTAAAAATTGATCCTGCAAACAAAACAAAAATAATGTTAGATTTGGTGAAATCTCTCTATGTTTATATACATTCTCAAAACTATATTGAAGAAGCAAAAAGACTGCTTGATTTAAATCAAGAGACAATAAATCAAAACATTGATCAAGCAAACTTGATGTTGAATAAAATAAATTGGTTTTTCTCTTCAAAAGAGACAAAGAAATCTTCAATCAATGCATATTTATCACTTTTGGAAATTGAAAATTCTTCATATTTGCAAGAATGTCAATTTGTGATAGATAGTTTTAATTTCATTCAAGAAGTTAAAACTAAAGTTTTGTGGCAAGATTACAGTGAAAATTCAGCAAACTATTATTCAACACTTGAAAAACTAACTTCAATTAACAAAAATAATATCAATGAAAACAATGGAATGTCTGATTCATTTGTTGAAAGTGTCAACGAATTAGAACCAAATTTAACAGGTTTAAAATGTACACTCAGAAGTTATCAAGAATTCGGCATGAAATATGTTTTGCATCAAGGTTATGTTTTGCTTGGAGACGAAATGGGTCTTGGAAAAACTGTTCAAGCAATCGCAAGTATGGTTGCAATAAGGAATTTTGGTGAAAATAGATTTTTGGTGGTTTGTCCAGCAAGTGTTTTGATAAATTGGTGTAGAGAAATTTCAAAACATAGCGATTTATTGGTGTTTAAACTTCATGGAAACAACAGAGATAATGAATTAAATGAGTGGATTAAATTCGGTGGAGTTGCAGTGACAACATATGAAACTTTGGATAAACTCGATTTAACACAAGTTTGGAATATATCTCTTTTGGTGGCGGACGAAGCGCATTATGTGAAAAATCCAAAGGCGCAAAGAACAAAAAATCTTTTAAATGCTTGTGATAGGTCAGAAAGAGTTTTGTTTATGACAGGAACACCATTGGAAAATGACGTTGAAGAAATGAGTTTCTTGATTTCGATATTAAATCGAGAGGTAAGTGAAGAGATAAAGGATAAATTGCATCTCACAGCTGCACCTTTATTTAGAGAAAAAGTTGCGCCAGTGTATCTAAGAAGAACAAGAGAAGATGTGTTGCAAGAATTACCAGAATTGATTGAAAGTCAAGAGTGGTGTGAAATGGGTGAAAATGAGAAAAACTCATACTTTAACAGCACAATAAGTGAAAACTTTATGGCAATGCGCCAGGTTTCATGGGATATTGAAGATTTGCAATTCTCAAGCAAGGCAAACAGGCTCAAAGAAATTTGTGATGAGGCTAAAAGAGAAAAAAGAAAAATATTGATTTTTTCATTCTTTTTGAACACAATTGAGAAAATAAATAAAATGTTTAACAACACTTGTTTTGGGCCTATTAATGGCTCTGTTTTGCCACAAAACAGGCAAAAAATCATTGATGAATTCACGAGAGCAGAACCAGGAAGCATTTTGCTTGCTCAAATTCAAGCAGGAGGAACAGGTGTAAACATTCAATCTGCAAGTTGCGTGATTTTGTGTGAACCTCAATTGAAACCATCGACTGAGAATCAGGCAATTTCAAGAACTTATAGAATGGGACAAACAAGAAACGTTCAAGTTTTTAAACTTCTTTGTCAAGATAGTGTTGATGAGAGAATTGTTGAAATTTTGGACGCAAAAGAAGATATTTTTGACAATTTTGCAGACGTTTCAGTTGTTGGGTTAAAAAGCATTGAAATAGATGCAAAAATGAGTAAAAACATTGTGAAAGAAGAAAAAGAAAGATTGATTAAAGAAAGAATTGATAAATAAATATTTACTTGTTTTTGAAATTACCTATTGCAATTTCATTTTGTCTATGATAAAATACAGACATTCAAGGAGTTACAAATGAAAATCTTGACAAAAAATGATGGAAGAGTTGAATTAGAAAAACATGCAATAAAAGTAATAATGAAAAACAAAAATGAATTCGAAGTAGGCGACATTGTGGTGGAAATTCGTGCTTTATGCGATGAAGAAATCGAACTTGGCGAAATCATAGATGTTGTGTTTAATGCTATGGATTACTTACTTCATGATGGTTGTATTGATATCGTTGGTCGATTCACATATATGGTGGACCCAGTTCAACAAATCCTTTATGAACAAAAACATGGCGTAGATTCTGGCGTTTCTGTTTAAAAGAAAGCACCTTTTTAGGTGTTTTTTTGTAATAAGTTGATAACACAACAAAAAGGTGTAATTTGTTGTGTTTTAGTTTTTTTTATGATATAATATTACAATTAAATAGAAAATTTATCAGCTTAAGGAGTGATTATGAAAATTGCAATAACTGCGGAAAGCACAATTGATTTGCCTAAAGATCTGCTTGAAAAATATGATATTAAAACTCTTCCATTCATTGTAATTTTAGGTGATAAGGACTATAAAGATGGCGAAATAACGTCAGATGACATCTTTAAATTCGTGGCTGAAAATAATGTTTTACCTAAAACATCAGCAATCAATGAAGCACAATACACAGAGTTTTTTGAATCAGTTTTAAAAGATTATGATGCGGTGGTGCATTTCTGTTTGTCTAGTGGTATATCTTCTGCTTGCAACAATGCAAAATTGGCATCAAATAACTTAAAAAACGTCTATGTTGTCGACACTCGTTCACTTTCAACAGGAATTGCTTTGCTTGCAATTTACGGAAGAGAATTGGTTGACGCTGGAAAAAATGCGGAAGAAATTTATGAACTTTGCTCTAACAGAACTAAAGACGTTCAAGCAAGTTTTGTTGTTAAAAAGTTAGATTATCTTCACAAAGGTGGAAGGTGTTCTTCAATTGCACTTTTGGGTGCTAATTTATTATCAATTCGCCCAGAAATTGTGTTAAACGACGGTAAAATGCTTTCAGCAAAGAAATATCTTGGTAAAATGGAAAAGGTTGTTGAAAAATACTGCAAAGATGTTTTAGTTGATAATCCAAACCCAGACAAAAAATACGCTTTTGTAACTTACACAACTGCAAGTGAAGAAATGGTAAACATTGCAAAATCTGCTTTACATAGTGCTGGGTTTGAAACAATTTATGAAACCACTGCAGGTGCCACAATCACAAGCCACTGCGGTGAAAACACATTAGGAATTTTATTCCTTAATAAATAAAACAAAAAACACCAGAATTTCTGGTGTTTTTCTATTCAATTCCAACTAAATAATCAATGCTAACTTGCAAATAATCTGCGATTTTTACAATTGTATCCATTCTAGGATTTAAATTTTCTTTATTCCAGCTGTTTGAATTGGAATTAGATAATTTTAATTCTGCTAATAATTTTGTTTGGGTGATTTTTTTATTTTTAAGGATGAATTTTAGTTGATT
>CAZTNT010000084.1:0-4779 GCA_964614965.1 uncultured Lachnospiraceae bacterium
AATCCGATTTTAAGGTTTCAATACTTTTTAACTCTTGTGACATTTTATTGAAATTTTCTATTAAATCATTAAGCGAAGAATTTTTAATAGTATCAAGTTTAACATCAAAATCTCCCTTTGCTATTTTATGTGTAGCGTCTTTTATGTCATTAATTGGTTTAGTAATTCTTTTCGCTACAAGAAAAGAAATTAAAGCTCCAAAGGCAACACTAATAATAAGTATTATTGATAATGCAAGGAAACTGGATATAGTTTCTGATTGAAGAATTTTAAATTGATAATTCAAAGCACTCATTGCATAAAAGAATAATAGGTCACCAACTAAACACAAAAATATAAATAAAGTAGTGTTTATGAACAATCTATTCTTTTTTTTACCATTCTTTTTTTGCTTACTCATTTAATCACCGCCTTATATCCAAGATTTCTTAAAGTGATAATTTCAAAATAAGGACAGTTTTGATATTTATCACGAAGTCTATGAATATGTGTGTAAATTGTCATTTCATCACTATCGGTATTCATATCCCAAAATTCTTCCATAAGTTGATTTCTTGTAAAAATTGTATCTGGATAAGATAATAACTTATATAAAATTTGAAATTGCTTTTGAGGTAAAACGGAAGATTCGTTATCTATTGTTACGGTGTTAGTATCATAATCAAGAGTTGCTCCACCAATAACAAGTTTTCTATCATTTATAATTTTGGCTCGTCTGAGTAAAGCCTTTATACGAAGTAGCAGTTCATCAATATCAATAGGTTTTACCATATAATCATCTGTTCCTGCATCAAATCCTTTGTATTTATCGTTTTGTGATGATTTTGCAGTTATTATTAAAATTGGGACATTTTTATTTATCTCTCTAATATAAGAAACAAGTTCTAATCCATCAACTTTTGGCATCATTATATCAGTTATGACTAAGTCAAAATGATTATTATCAAACAATTCCATTGCCTTTTGTCCGTCATAAGCTGTTGATACATTATATTTGTTTTGCGAAAGTGTATCTGCAATCAAAAAACATAAATCTACATTATCTTCAACCAACAATACATTTAACATAGTATTACTCCTTTTACTATTTGATTATAACACATATAATAACACAAATTTACAAAAATCAATTATTTTTCTAAAAATTTTTAAATTTAATACGATAGTTTAAATAAAGTTCAAATTCAGTTTGTATAATGACAACAGTTACAATGGAGGAATTATGTATGGAAAATATAAAATATTACGAACTTAATCCATCACAAGAAGTTGTTAAGTTGCAATGCAAATATACTTTATTTAAAAGAGTTATTAATATCTTAACTTCTGCAACAGCAAACATAGATATAGATATTGATGTTATGACAAAAGCATTATATAAAACAATTGAGAGAAACGATTGTTTGAGATTGCGTTTTGTAAAGAGAGATGGAAAACTAATGCAATATTTTTCAAATAAAGAAGATGTTTCTGAAAATAATATTCCTTATATTGAATTTCTATCAAAAGCAGAACAAAATGCCTTTTTTGAAAAATTAAGAAAAAAACCTATTGATTATATGAATGGGATTGTTGTTGAGCCTTACTTTTGCAAAACCTTTGATAATAAATTTATGGTAATACTAAAAGTTTGCCATTTAATTTTGGATATATATGGAATAAACAATATATATAAAGATTTGTTTGAAGTATATGAAGCACTAATAGAAAACAAAGAGCTTCCACCAAATCCTGCTAATTTTGAAGATGTATTAATTAAAGATTTGTCTGTAAAGAACAATAAAGAAATAAAAGAAAGAAACACTGAGTTCTTTACTAAATATTTAAAAGAAAGAGAACGACCATATTATGCAGGGCTTCACGGACCAAATGAACCTATATATCAAAAACAATTAAAGAATGGCAGACACGCTTCTCGAATGTTTTTTATAAAAAATGACACACAAGCATATATGCATCATATTGATAAAAATATTGTTTCTCGTGCTGTGGAATATTGCAGGGAAACAAAATGCTCTGTATCAAACTTCTTTTTTTACACAATGTCTGTTTGTGCTTCTAAAATTAATAATGAAGTTGAAAATATGTTGCCACTTGAATTGTGCAATTGTAGAGGAACTGTTACAGAAAAAAAGGCTGCAGGAACAAAAGCTCAAAGCATAGCTTGTTATACAGTTGTAAATAAAGAAAAAACTTTTGAAGAAAACTTTTTAACTTTTTCAAAAGAACAATCCAACCTTTATAGATACATTGGCTTTTCTGACCAAGAATTTCAAATGCTTTTACATAAAATTTATAACGAACCTATAATGAATACTTTTTATTCAATATCATTTTCTTTTATACCAATGCAAAAATCTAAAGACTTTGATATTCAACTTTATAGCAATGAAAAATGTGCTTTACCTGCGTATATTGCAATGTTGTGGAATATTAATTCAAATGAAATAGATGTAATGTATGATTGTTATAAAAAAACTCACACAGAACAAGATATAGAACAATTCCACAAAACTTATGTAAAGATTATAAAACAGGTTTTAAACAATACAAACATAAAGATAAAAGATGTTGAGGTGTAAGTAATGAAAAAATATTTAACAGAAAGAGAGTTTCATAAAGACTTTTTACTAAAAGATGGAGATTACAAAAGCACAAAAGAAGTTTTAGAAAGAATTGCAAAATATGTGCCAAACAATAACATTTTTGCAGAACTTGATGAAAATAAAAATATTATTTATCACACTTCGCTTAATGTATTAAATGATGTTGAAAATTTGGGTGATGGCTTAATCGCTATGGGATTAGAAAATAAACATATAGCTATTTCTGCTGAAAATAGTTATCTATATGTTATTGCCGACCTTTGTATTTCTGGTGGTGTTGGTGTCGTTACTCCTATTGATAAAGACGCTCCTGAAGAATTACTTGTAACACTACTTAATAAATGTGATGCCGATGCAATAATTTGTTCTAAATATGTTTTAAACAAAATTAACAATATAAAAGACAAAGGCAAAAGATTAAAAACAATTATAACTATTGACGAAAAAGTTACAGACTTGCCATACATAAAAGAGATTATGGAATATGGCAAAGAAGATAACAACAAAGGTGTTTATCACAATAAAGAATTAGATTTATTTGCTCCTGCTAAGCTTTTATTCACATCTGGAACTACTGGTGCTAATAAATGCGTTGTGTTATCTCAAAACAATTTAGCTGCTAACACTATTAACTGTATGAACTCTATTAAAGTTGAAAAAAATATTGAAAACACTTCTATGAGTATTTTGCCAATGCATCACGCAACTGAAATTAACACTCATTTAATGGGAAGGATTGCTTCTGGCAGATTAACATACATTAACGATAGTATGAAAAATATGATGACTAATATCAAAATCTTCAAACCGAGTGTTATAACTGTTGTTCCTATGATTGCTAATGCTTTTTATAGCAATATTTGGTTTAATGCAAAAAAGGCTGGAAAAGAAGAAAAACTTAAGAAAGGCATTAAACTTTGCAAATTTTTAAATAAACTTGGTATAGATATCAGCAGAAAATTACTAAAAGATGTATATGCCCCATTTGGTGGAAATTTAAGACAAATTGTTGTTGGTGGCGCTGTGCTAAATCCTGAAGTTGTTAAAGGTTTAAGTGATTTAGGAATTTTTATTGTTAATGGTTATGGAATTACTGAGTGTGGACCATTGATTTCAATGAATGCGGATACATTAAATGAAGTTTACTCTGTTGGCAAGGCTTGTCCAGGACTTACAGTAAAACTTGAAAACATTAATGAAGATGGCGTTGGCGAGCTTTGTGTTAAAGGCAAAAGTGTATCTCTTGGCTATTACAAAGATGAAGAATCAACAAACAAAGCATTTGATGAAAATGGCTATTTTAATACTGGGGATTTAGCAAGGATAGATAAAAATGAACTTATTTTCCTTACAGGAAGAAAGAAAAATGCCATAGTTTTAGCCAATGGCAAAAATATCAGTCCAGAAGAAATAGAAACTGAAATTCAAAACACAATTCCTTATTGTAAAGATATTGTGGTTTATACCGCAGAACATAGAAATAATACTATTCTTTGTGCAGGTATATATGTTGAAGATGAAAGTGCTAGAAGAGATAAAGAAAAAATAAAACAAGATTTTATTGAATTAAACAAGAAATTGCCAAATTACAAGCAAATACAATATATAAATCTTGCAAAAGAAGAGTATGTAAAAACTTCTACAAGAAAAATAAAAAGAGATACAGTTTTAGATAATCATAATTTTGAAACTGGTATAAAATTATAGAGGTTGTTATGGAAAATACACAAGAAAAATTAAAAAGAATTATATGTGAATATGTTGATGTAAATCTTGAGCAGATTGATATTAATATGGACTTAAAATTTGATATTGGGCTAGACTCTTTTGGTCTTATATCATTAATTTGTGCAATTGAAAGCGAGTTTGATATACATATTCCAGACTCAATTTGTGCAAAATTTAACACTCTATTAGATATGGTAAATTATATTGAAAACGAAAATAAAAAGAAAGTTATGGCTTAATTTTTTAATGCGTAATTATTTCTAGTTATTGCGGAGAACAGACTTTGAAAATACTTTATCTAAAGACTTAGGAGGGACAATGACAAATATAAAAAAGACTTTAAAAACAGCAGGAATTTGGTGTTTGGTTGCAACAATTTTAAGCTTAATAACATTATTTACAGATATTTATCTGTTTGAATTTTATTTATACAATGTTATTGTGA
>CAZTNT010000085.1:0-4698 GCA_964614965.1 uncultured Lachnospiraceae bacterium
TAAGAGTTTACATTGATAAATGTCCAACTTTGAGAACAGGTAGACATGGAATTTTATATGTGCGTAATAAGAAATTATATAAGTTATCAGGGCAAGAATCATTGCTATTGCAAGGATTTACAAAAGAATTTGTAATGAAAGCTATGAATATTACAAATTCAAAATTGTTAGCACAAGCCGGTAATGCTATGACTGTTAATGTAATACGTGCTATCGGAGAGAACTTGCTTAATTATATAGAGGAAAATACAATTGATGGATTTGGTGAAAAAAGGCTCTCAAACGGCTAAAAATGGTTTTAAAAACGAGCAAGATATATGCGATAAATTTAACCATTGGCAATGTGATATTGAAGCAAAACAATGGCTAACTATAATGCAATATAATTTGGATCAAATAGAATATGTGCGAGCGACAGTTTTGCATGGTTATAAAGCAGACGTAAATGTTCAAGTTCAAATAAAATTAAAATCAGCAATTGATACAGAAAATATTCAAGTTAAATTAGTATCCAATCAAAGAGGTTTTAATCAAATAGATAAACGTTGGTTATCTCATTATAGAGAAATGTGGTCAATTCCGGATGATATTTATAAATTATTACAACATTACACAGGTGAGCTAAAACCTAATAAACAAAATACTCGTGATTTTAGAAGAATGTTTGTGGATGAATTTAGTAAAAATGAGCAGCGGCAATTATTAAAGTGGTTTTCTGTAAACAAAACTCTTATTTTAAGTGATATAATTAAAGGACGTGGGCAATTTAGTGCGGAATGGGTTTTAGTTGCACAAAAAGTTAATAATAATGCTCGTTGGGTATTAGTTAATATAAACCAAGCTTTGCAACATTATTCTGAAGGAGAAGTAAAAATTAGTCCTAGAGGATCAATTTATATAGGCAGAGTTACTATGCAGAGAAAAGGCGGTGATGGTGGTAAAGATACCGCTAATATGTTGCAATTTAAGTTAGACCCAACTCAATTGTTTGACATATAGAAATTTTTACTTTCGTTGTCCGACATTTTAATTTCAGTTGTCCAAAATTCTTATTTCGAGAGTCAAATTCTCGTTTCAAAGTCAATGTTTATCAAACTGCAAGTATGGGCGAAGAAGGAGGAAGTCGAACCCACTATAACGAAACAGTTAATTTCATAAAATGCAATTGAGAATTTTTGTGGTAAATTTGCGATTATATTTGAATTTGAACGCACTTCCCCTAGTATCATAATAAAATTTTAAAATTAACGGAATTAACGATTTTTTATCCTGTTTCTTAACGATTTTTCTTTGCTAAACTCTTAATATCAAAGACTTTTACGACAAAAAGCCAGTATCGGCAATTGTAAATTTAGGTAATTTTCAATTACATTTTATACTAATTTGATGTAATTAAAGAAAAATTACTTCCACAAGTCGGAAATGCTTTTAAAATAATATTTTTAGCTTTTAAAAACCTAATTTTTCAATTACATTCCCACTTTTATTTTATGCAATTGAAGCACAATGTAATTGAAAATTGTTCAATTACATAAATGGGGTTAAGGTATTGCCATTGTTTAATTTAAGGTGAATTTTAATAGCTACATAAATTTTTAAAAAATCTCAAATTTAAACACTATTTCAATTACATAAAATGTAATTGAAACCCAAAAATTTGATAAAAATTTAAAGCAAAATGTAATTGAAAAATGCAATTCCTTAATTCATAAACTTTACAAACATGCAAAAAACTACTATTTTTAATGTATAATTAACTTATACAAGGGGGAAGTGTGAGTTCAAATATTTTAATCGCAATTAAAAACCTAGTAGAAAGCCCTGTAATTGAATTAACTTCTCATTATTCAGGACGAAATCGTGCTAATGGTGTTGGCGATGCTTTGGAAAAATATATTAAAGATTTATTTGCAAATACTTTATCTTGCAATGATGACTATTGCAGAATGCAAGCGTATAATGAGATTTTTTCATATACAGGTAATCAAAACAATCCGCCAGATATAATATTAAAAAATGGTGATGCGATTGAAGTAAAAAAAGTACAAGGGAACGCAAATGCTCTTGCATTGAATAGTTCATATCCGAAATCAAAACTTTATTCTGATAGCACAATGATTACATCAATTTGTAGAAATTGTGAAGATTGGATAGAAAAAGATATAATTTACATTGTTGGAAATACTGATGATAGTAGCCTAAAAGAATTATGGTTTGTATATGGTGACTGTTATGCAGCTGATAAAGAGATATATGAACGCATAAAAAATACAATTATAGATGGTCTTCATTCCATTTCCAATATAGAATTAGCAGAAACTAATGAATTAGGAAAAATCAAAAAAGTTGATCCACTTGGAATAACTGATTTAAGAGTTAGAGGAATGTGGTCAATATTCCACCCTAAAAAAGTTTTCAATTATCTTCCAAAGAAAAAAGAAAATACCAGATTTGCTTTTTATTGCGTAATTAAAGAAGATAAATTTAATTCTTTTACTCAAATCGATAGAAATAATTTGGAAAGTTTAGTTGATAATCAGAAGTTTTTTATAACTGATTTACAAGTTAAAAATCCAAACAATCCTGCTAGTTTAGAAAATATTAAATTTTTGGAGTTTTATTATGACTAAAAAAATTGTAAGTTTATTTTCGGGAGCAGGTGGTTTAGATAAAGGCTTTGAACAAGCAGGTTTTGACATAGTATGGGCAAATGAATATGACTCAACTATTTGGGAAACCTTTGAACATAACTTCCCCAATACAATTTTAGACAGACGAAGCATAAGAAATGTGCCTTCTGAAGATATTCCCGATTGCATAGGAATTATCGGTGGACCACCTTGTCAAAGTTGGAGTGAAGCTGGAGCATTGCGCGGAATAAACGATTCAAGAGGTCAATTATTTTACGAATTTATTAGAATTTTAAGAGATAAAAAACCTTTATTTTTCTTGGCTGAAAATGTTGAAGGAATGTTAGCACAAAGACATTCAGAAGCTTTATCTAATATTAAAAAACTATTTAAAGAATCTGGATATAATTTAAGTTTCAGATTGATAAATGCAAATAATTACAACGTTCCTCAAGATAGAAAACGTGTAATTTTTGTTGGATATAGAAGCGATTTAAATTTAACATTTGAATTTCCTGAAATGCAAAAATACAAACCTGTTTTAAAGGATGCCATTTGGGATTTAAGAGAAACAGCATTACCTGCTAAAGAAAAAAATTATACAAATGGCTCAAGATGTACAATTCCAAACCATGAATATATGATAGGTGGGTTTTCTACGATATTTATGTCAAGAAATCGTGTTAGAGCTTGGGATGAACCATCATTTACAATTCAAGCAGGTGGTCGTCACGCACCTATTCATCCGCAAGCGCCTAAAATGACCTTTATTGAGCAAAATAAAAGAGAATTCGTTAAAGGACAAGAACATTTATACAGAAGATTATCATTAAGAGAATGTGCGAGAATTCAAACATTCCCTGATGATTTTGAATTTAAATATTCAAATCTAATAAACGGTTATAAAATGGTTGGAAATGCAGTTCCTGTAAATATGGCTTATGCTTTAGCAAGTAAAATTATGGAAGACTTGAGTTCTGTTATTGCCCTGCCAAATAGCACTAAATTAATTTTAGTAAGTTAATCAAAGGAGGTATCAAAAATGGAGAATCAGGCAATTTTTATTACAGATTGGTGGATTTTTGGTGCCACAATTTTTTCGGGACTATTAACAGCTGCTGCAACTTTAGCTGCAGTAATTTATACTCATAAAAAAACAATTGAAACATATGAAAAAGACAAAGAGTATCAATACAAAAAAGATAAATTAGTTATTGTTAAACCATATCTTAAATTTTGTAGTTTTGGAAATATAATAGATGAGTTAATTACATATAATAACAGAGAGCGAGTTTTGGTACTTTCTTCTCCTAAAGATGGCTTTGATTTTTATGATGATTCGGAAAAATTATATACAGAGAATCACAGATTATTTTGTGTAAAAAATGAAAATCGAAACAACTTACACTCATTAAATGTTAATATAAAAACTAAATTAACAACCGAATCAAATGCGGTGATTGAAGAACAATATGATAACAATATTAAATTGTTACGAGGTGGCGAGGAATTTATCTTAAGAGTTCATAATAATGAACAAAGAAAGAAATTGTGGGAACAACTTGATAATAATAAGCAAGTTGAACTATGGTTTGATGTACAAATTACATATTTAACCGAAGCAAAAGAAAGAATTATATACAAATTCGAAAGTAAAATTCAAAATATTCCAGAAACCAAAGTTATAGAAGGGAAAAATATAATTTCCAATAATGCAAAAATAACTATTATTAAAGATGAATACCAAAAAGACACAATAATAGAATTAAACAATGCCGAAACAGCTTCAGTATTTAGGAATCTTCAAGATAATATTGTTATAGATAGAGCAAACTATCTGCATAAAAAAATAGGTGCAGCACAAGCCGAAGGGCTAATGTCACAAATGGGAAATGTTATAAATACAGCACAAAATACAAAAGCATAGTTTTTTATAATAAACCAAAAGAACGTCTATAAGTTGGCATTTTGTTAAATTATTAACCAAATTTTGTTAAGTTTTGAACAAACTAAAACTCTTGTTATGAAACTGTTTGACACTTTTTATTAAACTGCAAGTGTAGTTGTA
>CAZTNT010000086.1:0-4498 GCA_964614965.1 uncultured Lachnospiraceae bacterium
ACACCAACACTCACTTCTTCACTTGAGTGTTCAAATAAAGAAATTGTACCAACTAACTTGTTTTGATATAAAATAACAAATTGTTCAAAATAAACATTATTATGTTTTTTTGTTTCCCATTGTTTAATTAAATCTTTTATAGAATTATAATCTTTTTTAAAATTACAACCTTGCCAATTAGGATTCTCCGCCCAATTATTATAAATAACTTCAACGTCATTAAGATTAAAATTACGAATTTCAATGGCATCTTTCATTTTAACCTACTTATTTTCTTTTAAAGTTTTTGCTCTTAGCATTCCGCAAGCACCTGCAATGTCACTTCCTTGGCTACGTCTTAGTGTTGCACTAACACCAACTTTATTTAAGTTCGCAACAAAATCAATTGCTTCTTGCTTTGTGGTTGCCTTCAAACTTCCACCATTTGGATTTAGACAAATCACATTAACGTGGCACAAAAGTCCTTTTGTTAAATCTTTAAGTCGTTTTATATCGTCTTCGCTATCGTTAACATCTTTAATTAAGCAATATTCAAACACAACTCTTCTTTTGTTTTCTTTCACATATACTTTAAGAGCCTTAATTATTTCCGCAATTGAATAAGCATTAGCAATTGGCATGATTGTTTTTCTTATTTCATCTGTTGTTGCATGAAGTGAAATACAAAGTGTTATGTTGAAATTAAGTTTACTAAATTCATAAATTTTATCAACCAATCCGCAAGTTGAAAGAGAAATATTTCTCTCGCTAACATTAAAACCATTTTCATCAGTAATGAGTTCTAACCATTTAACAACATTATTATAGTTATCAAACGGTTCACCGCTTCCCATAAGAACAATGTTAGAAAAATTTCTTTCGGTTCGTTTGCCATTATCAGCATTAACAACTGCAATGGTCGAAAGCATTTCACCAGCAGTAAGGTCTCTCACTCTTCCATTTAGGGTGGATGCGCAAAACTTACAACCCATCCTGCACCCAACTTGAGTTGACATACAAATTGTGTTGCCATAATCCTGAGTTAAGAAAACACATTCAACGATGTTGTCATCAAAAAGTTTTAAAAGGTATTTCTTTGTTCCGTCAAGACTTTTCAAAACCTTTAAAATTTCAATTGGTTTTAAGATATACTCACTCTTTAATTTTTCAACCATGTCTTTAGGAAGATTGGTGTCAGCATAATCTTTCGCTTGAATTATTGCGTCAAAAACCTGTTTGGCACGAAACTTTGGAAAACCTGCCAACTCGCACATTAATTCAGTTAAAGAATAATCAGCTAATATTTTCATTAATCTATAATATCACCCAAAGTGAATTTGTTTGAGTTCATATATTGGATTGCGAACATTTTTTGTTTGCCTTCTGGTTGAATTGTTACAACTTCAATTGCTCTATCCTTGGTTGCAATAATAAGCCCTGCTTTTCCATTACAAGCAAGAATTTCACCTGGAGTTCCAGTTTTTTCATTAACTACTGCAAACAAAACTTTAAATCTCATACCTTTATATATGAAATAACAATTTTCTAATGCTCTAATTTTGTTGCAAAGGTCGTAAGCGCAAGTGTTGAAATCTATTAAATAATCTTCCTTTTTAATCATTGGAAAATATGTAGCCTTCGAATTATCTTGCGGGGTATGGCTATCTTTATATTTATCAAAGTTGTTGAAAAATTCTGTCATACACTCAACACCTAGTGTTGCAAGTTTACTAAACACACTAGTTGATGTGTCTTCATTTTCAATTGAAATTTCTCTGCTAAAATAAATATCGCCAGTGTCGCAACCGATATCTGTCTTCATAATTGTGATTCCTGTTTTCTTTTCACCGTTTGAAATTGCACCTTGAATTGGTGCTGGACCACGATATTTTGGAAGCAAACTTGCATGTACATTCACTGTTCCATGTTTTGGAATGTCAAGAATGTTTTTCTTAATGATTTGACCATAACTTGCTGTCACAAAAATGTCTGGATCATAAGACTTTAAAATTTCTTCACCTTCCAAATTTAACTTTTCAAATTGATATAGCGGAATGTTATTATTTAAGCAAAATTGCTTAATTGATGAGAAAACAACCTTATTGTTTCGTGCGTTAATTTTATCTGTTTGAGTTACAACTGCAACCACATCACGCTTGTCATCAACAAGACCTTTTAAAATGGTTTTGCTGAACTCACCTGTTCCAAAAAACACTATTCTCATTATTCTTCTTCATCCTCCGCCATTCCAGCAGGTGGAACGCAAATTTTGTCAACATACAAAACTCCATCCAAGTGGTCAGTTTCATGACAAATGCAGACCGCTGTCCAATCTTCACAAGTGAGTGCAAATTTATTTCCATATCTATCAAACGCGGTCACAGTCACTTCAAACGGACGGCGCACGTAATCAAAAGGAAGTTTAACACTCAAACAACCCTCTTTTTTGTATTGTTCGCCCTTAGACGCAATGATTTGTGGGTTAACAAACTCAATTTGCATGTTGTTGATGTCGATAATAAAAACTCTCTTTAAAACACCAACTTGAACAGCGCTTAAGCCCGCTCCTGGGTTTGCCTCAAGAGTTTCTTTCATGTCGTCTAAAAGTTCCCAAAGTGATTCATCAAACTTTTTAACTGGTTTGCTCTTTTTTCTTATAAAACTATCTGTGTGTGGCACAATTTCTCGAATTGCCATAATAAAATCTCCTTTTTGATTGACTTGCTTGCAAAGGCAAGCAAAATTGAGATGCAATTATATTGAAACTTGATTCAATATAATTATTCTCCTTATTTTTAAATTTATCTATCTTAAATTGTTTGGATTTATTTCAACGAATATTGAAACATCTTTTTCTATTATATCACTAATAGAAAAGAAATCGCAAGTTATTTTATCGCTTGGAATGTATCTTGTCAAGATTTGATAGCGATATTTTGACTGAATTCTTTTCACCGGCGATGGCATTGCTTGCAAAAATATGATTTCTCTTCCATACTTTTCCTTAAGTTCCATTGCTTTGTCTAATAATTTTTTTGTCACTTCTTTTGCTCTATTATCACTCTCACTTGAAACTAGAATTCTTAAAATATTGCTATAAGGCGGGAAACCAGTTGTTTGTCTTAAATTTATTTCCTTTTCGTAGAAAGACAAATAATCATAATTTCTTGCAAAATTGTAAACGTAATGTTTTGGCGCATAAGTTTGAAGCACAACATAGCCATCGTTGGTTTTTCTTCCTGTTCTTCCCGCGACTTGTGTTACTAATTGAAAAGTGTGTTCATTGGACTTGTAATCACTGTTATATAAACTTACATCTGCATCCAAAATACCAACAAATGCAACGTTAGGATAATCGTGACCTTTTGCAATCATTTGTGTTCCAACAAGAATACTTGGACTGGTGCGAGAAAATTCTTCCAAAATCTTTTTATGACCGTTCTTACCCCTTGTTGTGTCATTATCCATTCTAAAAATTGGAATGTCAGAAAACATTTCTTTCAAGTCAGCACAAACTCTCTCAGTTCCAAGTGCACCATACTTAAGATTTGTTCCATTACAAGTTGGGCAATTTGTGAGTGCTCTATATCTCTTTCCGCAAAAATGACATTTAAGTTCGTTGTCTTCTTTATGATAAACTAGACTTACTTCACAATCATCACATTTTGCTCTATATCCGCAATCACGACACATCATGAACGACGCAAAACCACGTCTATTAATAAACAGAATTGCTTGTTTTTTATTGTTAACACATTCTTCCAGTTTGCCAAGCAGTTTACGACTATAAAAAGAGGTGTTACCATCTATCACTTCGCTTAACATATCAATTACTTCAATATGTGGCATTTCTAATCCGTTTATACGCTCTGGAAGTTGAACAAGCTGATATTCGCCATCTTGAGCTTTTTTAAAACTGCTGATATTCGGTGTAGCACTACCTAAAATCAGTGGACAATGATTGAACCTAGCCCTAAATTCTGCAACATCATGCGTGAAAAATCTTGGATTGCTTTCGCTAACGTACGAATTGTCATGCTCTTCGTCAATTATAATTACACCAAGATTTTCAACTGGCGCAAAAATTGCACTACGAGCCCCCAAAACGACTTTGGCATCTCCCTTAAAAATTCTATCCCACTCATCAAAACGTTCGCCTTCACTTAGTCCACTATGCAAAACTGCAATTTGCCCTGGGAAGCGTGAATTAAAACGTTGCATCATTTGAGGTGTTAGAGAAATTTCTGGAACAAGCATTATAGCAGATTTTCCCTCACTTAGTGCTTTTTCAATCACTGCCATATAAACTTCTGTTTTTCCGCTTCCGGTTACACCTTGCAATAAGAACGTTTTATCAACTCCTGCCATAAGACTCACTGCGTTCTGTTGCAATGGTGTTAATGGATGTTTTGCTATCTCAACATTAGTTACTTCCGGTGCACGCATTTTACGTACTGGAGTTTTGATAACAATACCCTTTTCAATTAATGCATTAATGCTACTTCTGCCAAAAATTTCA
>CAZTNT010000087.1:0-1348 GCA_964614965.1 uncultured Lachnospiraceae bacterium
AAACCAACAATTAAATTTCTAATATCTTCATAATTATTAATGTCTGCACCTATTTTAAGTCTTGCCATTATTAATTTCTCCTTACAAATATTATATCATAAAAGTTGATTGATTGAATAGCAAGAATATAAAAATTTGTTTAAACATACAAATTATAATCAAAAGTTGAAAATTCGGCTTTTTCAATAAGTGTATCTATTGAATTTGAAGAATATTCAGATGAAAAGTGTTCTGGAAAATCATTTTTTGAAGAAATAGATATTAAATTAATGATATTATAAATAAGACTTTTAATTTCACCTTTTGTTATTTCAATTTGCATTTCTTTTGTTTGTTGCTTGCAAAATTAAATAAATAATTTTCATCAATATTTTTTGAATTAATTATGTAATTTTTAATATTTTCTTTTAATATTATAATTTTCTCTGCATTAGTCATAAATTTACCTTAATTTATATATGAAAAATTATTAAATAATGAGAGTAATAAAAAAGACCTTTGATTGGTCTTTTATTCGTTTATTCCAACAAGTTCATCAATAGTAATTTTAAAGAATTTTGCAAGCAAGATTAGTGAATACATATTTGGTTCTCTTAGTCCGTTTTCCCAAAGACTGATAACTCCTTTGCTAACCCCAATCTCTTTTGCTAGTTCAACCTGTCCTAATCCTTTTTCAAGTCGAAGTTCTTTTAAGTTGTATTTAAACTTGTTTTCGTATTTCATATAATTAATTTTCTCACAATTGTAAGAAAAATACTTGACTTCTTACAAGTGTAAGATATATACTAAAAGTATATAATAGGAGGGAAAATGAAAAAAAGTAAAATTTTCAAAACACTGGCAGTGTTTGGTGCTTGTTTAAGTGCTCCATTGCTTTTAACAGGTTGTCAATCTAATGAAGATTTACAATTCAGAGTTCAAGATGGTTATGTTCAATATACAAAAGATGGCAAAACTTGGGAAAATATTATTTCTGCTGATGACTTAAAAGGTCAAGACGGCTCAAATGGACTTAATGGAGAAGACGGCAATGGAATTAAATCTATTACAATCGACCAAGCAAATTCTGATTCAACCAAGACAACTTACATAATAACCTTTGACGACAACACAACTTATTCATATGTGGTGAAAAATGGTGTTAACGGTTCAAACGGTGAAGATGGAAGTGTAGTAACAATAGGTGAAGATGGTTACTGGTACATCGATGGAGTTAAAACCGATGTTAAAGCCAAAGGTACTGATGGAACAAACGGAACTGATGGTGTTGATGGAAACGGAATTAAATCAATAACAATCGACCAAGCAAATTCTGATTCAACCAAGACAACTTACATAATAACCTTTG
>CAZTNT010000087.1:1448-4491 GCA_964614965.1 uncultured Lachnospiraceae bacterium
ATTCATATGTGGTGAAAAATGGTGTTAACGGTTCAAACGGTGAAGATGGAAGTGTTGTAACAATAGGCGAAGATGGTTATTGGTATATTGATGGAGTTAAAACCGATGTTAAAGCCAAAGGCGAAGATGGTACTGACGGAACAAATGGTACTGATGGCGAAGACGGAAAAGACGGTGAAGATGGTAATGGAATTAAATCAATAACAATAGATCAAACAAATAGTGATGAAACAAAAACAACATATATCATTACTTTTGATGATAACACAACCTATTCATTTGAAGTATTAAATGGGACAAATGGTAAAGATGGTGTCAATGGAGAAAACGGAAAAGATGCTGAAATTGATACTTACACAATAACTTATGATTATGGTGCAGCAGATACATTCTTTGCTGAAGTAAAAGAAACAGAAACAATTAAGGCAACTCAATGGTTAACAACTTTGCCAGAAATTAATAGTGAATATCAAGATTCTTTCTTGGGTTGGTTTATTGCTGGAACTGAAAAACAAATTGAAAATTATGATTTTGTTGGTGGCAATATAACATTAGAAGCAAGATTTGACGTTGAAGTTGCACCTGCAGGTTTATATCAAAATGGGAAATACGTAACCACATGGGAAAATTTAATCAAAAGTGATAGTGGTTATACTATAAGTCCAGTTTTAAAGCGATATGATGGTCATATTGTTTTTGATGAGTCAGTAACTGAAATTTCAATGAGTGCATTTGCACATCAAACCGAATTGACAGGAATCACTTTGAATAGTGATGTATCTATAGGAGTAGATGCGTTCGCCTATTGTTCTAATTTAAAAAATGTATATTTTAATTCTTCAATTTCAACACTTGGAGCAGAAATGTTTAAAGATTGTGTATCATTAGAAGAAATTACAATTCCAGGAACCGTAAAATCAATTCCTGATTATATATTTTCTGGCTGTACAAATTTATCAAAAATCACAATAGAAAATGGTGTTGAGAGCATTGGAAGTTTAATTGCAGCAGGCACAAACTTAAAAACTATATTTATTCCTCAAAGCATTACAACTATTAATCCTAAAGCTTTCACATCATCAAGTCTTGAAGAATATATTGTAGATGAAAAGAATACAACTTATTCAACTATCGATGGATTATTGTATAATAAAGATAAAACAGAACTTATAAGTTGTCCATCTGCATTTAATGGAACAGATGGTGAATATACAATTCCAAGTGGTGTAACAAAGATTGGTTATCAAGCATTCTATTTGTCTAATTTAACAAGTATAACACTTGCTGACACGGTACAAACAATTGATAATGAAGCATTCTATTACTGCGATGGTTTAGATGGAATGTATATTCCTGTAAGTGTCACTAAAATTGGGAATAATGCGTTTAAAGGTTGTAAAGAAGAATTTATTTTGGTAATGCGAGATAAAGAAAAAAGTTGGAGTGTAAATAATTCAGTTGTAACTATTAGTAGCGACGGACGTTTAGGCAGTGTAGATGGTGGTGATGAAATAACATTAGGTACTCTGATTACTTCAACTTATGTAAATTACACATGGACAAAACAAGTAAGTGAATAAAAATTAAAGCACTCGCAATTTAAAGTGAACTCAACACGAGTTCACTTTCTTTTTTCGGGTGTTTTTATTTTGAGATACACTCGACTACGTTTCACTTCACTTGGTATAACAATAGGAAATTATTATAATATTCCTAATAAAAATTTAATTAAGAAATTTATCTAAACTATTGACAATTCGCTTGTAATTTTATATAAATCACTCGTATAAGAATTCTCGTGTTTCTCGAATTCTTGTACTTGAAATATTCTCTAAAATCCAAAAAAAAGTATTGACGACGTCACAAACTGCACTTTTGCTAATTTGCTTTATGCAAATATAAGCTTAAGTTTGTTTGTTCCTTTTCCCTTCCACAAACAAGTTGTGGCGGGAGCCCTAAAAATAGTCAATATTTTTTTGAAAACTATTGACATTTATATTGATTTTTTATATAATATATCAGTATTGTACAAAATGCTGCTTTGTTAATACTTGGCATATGCCAATAAGAGGTTGCTTTAAAAATTTTATAAGGAGGAATATACATGCCTACAGTTAATCAGTTGGTTAGAAAAGGTAGAAAACAACAAGTTACAAAATCTCAATCTATTTTGTTGGAAGAATGTCCACAAAAAAGAGGTGTTTGTTTAACTGTTACTACTACTACACCTAAAAAACCTAACTCAGCTTTACGTAAAATTTGTAGAGTTCGTTTAAGTAACGGTAAAGAAACTACTTGTTACATCCCAGGCGAAGGACACAATTTACAAGAACACAACGTAGTTTTAGTTCGTGGCGGACGTGTGCCTGACCTTCCAGGTGTTAGATATCACGTTGTTCGTGGCGCATTAGATACTGCTGCTGTTCAAAAACGTAAACAAGGTAGAAGTAAATATGGCGCTAAGCGCCCTAAGTAACATGACCTTTTGCTAGATTGCTAATTTCATTACGCAATCATAAGCCCGATGGTCAGTTACTGGCGCTAATGAGAGACAACCGAATGTTTTTCTCTCATAGCTCACTTTCCTTTTTCTAAGAGGATTCTAAATTTAAAAGAAAAAAGGAAACCATATTTAGAGATTATGAAATTTTAAAATATTTAGTTTAATAAAAATTTAAAAAGGAGAAAATTATGTCAAGAAGAAATGCGGCTGTAAAACGTGAAGTTTTACCAGATCCATTATACAATTCTACTTTGGTTACTAAAATTACAAACCAAGTGATGTTAGATGGTAAAAAAGGCATTGCTCAATCAATAGTTTACACTGCTATGAAAAATGCAAGTGAAAAAGTTAATGATGAAGCATTAAACGTTCTCACTACTGCTATTGAAAACATTAAGCCAAAACTTGAAACTAAAGCTAGACGTGTTGGTGGCGCAAACTATCAAGTTCCAATGGAAGTAAGTGCTGAACGTCAACAAACTTTAGCAATTCGTTGGTTGGTTATGTGTGCTAGAAAGCGTAACGAAAGAGGTATGGAAA
>CAZTNT010000088.1:0-4366 GCA_964614965.1 uncultured Lachnospiraceae bacterium
GAGCAGCTCGGAAGCTCGTCGGGCTCATAACCCGAAGGTCGTTGGTTCAAATCCAACTCCCGCAACCATCGAAAATCCCCTATAAAATAGGGGTTTTTTAATGCTCGCTAGATTTTGCAAAAACCGCAAAAAATGCCTACTGCTACGAATTTGCTACGAATTTTTACAAATTTATATCAAAAATGCTGTATTTTTTCTTTTTATCGCAATCTGCTTTTTGCAACTTTTTTGTAAAACACTTAAAGTTTGTAAACCGAGTTGACATTTTATTTTTTATTTGATATGCTTAATTTTGTGTTAAATAGATTATCAAAGTGTAATGTTATTTAAACATATTTCATATATACTTTATATATTTTTTTTAGCCTTATTGTAAACTGGGTTGACAAAGCAAAGGAGAAATTTATGAATAAAAACGAACAAGTGTTAAGTATTATCAAAAAATTAAAGGAAAATAAACCTGCAAAAGTATTTAAGAAAGTATCTGATGACTTGGACTCTGGTGTTAGATTTGTTTTATTATATTTAACGGACAATAAAGGTGAAGTTTATGCTTCTTCCATTAGCGAAGCAATGAATATCAGCAGGGCTAGAGTTGGAATTTTGCTTAATAAAATGGAGGATAAAGGATACATATCAAAAAAGGTAAGTGATAAAGATGCTCGCATTGAAGTTGTAAACCTAACAAATAAGGGTTTAATCAAATGTAATGAAATTAAAGATGAAATTGTTAAATATATATCAATTATTATAGAGAAAGTAGGGTTTAATGAATTGAATCATTTTTTAGATACTGCTTGTAAGATTAAAAATGTTTTAAAAGAAGGTGGATACGTTGATTAGTTTGTTTAAAAATTTAAAAAAGAAAGATTGGTGTTTAATTGCTATTACTATTGCTCTTATTGTTTTGCAAGTTTGGTTAGAACTTAAAATGCCAGATTATACTAAAGGTTTAACAACCATTGTTCAAAGCGGAACTGCAAACATGAGCGAAGTTTGGAAAAATGGCGGATTAATGCTTGCTTGTGCTGGTGGAAGTTTGGTTTCTGCTATTATCTGCTCTATTTTAATTTCAAATGTTGCAAGTTCTTTTTCAAGAACATTAAGAGAACAATTGTTTAACAAAATTTCAGGTTTTTCGAATGCGGAAATGAAAAAGTTTTCTGTTCCAAGTTTAATTACTAGAACAACAAATGATGTTATGCAAATGCAAAACTTTATGGCTATGGGTATTCAGTTATTGTTTAAAGCTCCAATTATGGCTATTTGGGCAATATGTAAAATTTCAGCAACAAATATCAAGTGGACTACTGCTGTAATTATTAGCGTTGCAATAATAGTTGTTTGTATTGGTATTTTGGTTGGAATTTGTTTGCCAAGATTTAAGAAAATACAAAAACTTACTGATGATATTAACAGTGTTACTAGGGAAAATGTTTCTGGGGTTAGAGTTGTTAGAGCTTTTAATGCAGAAAATTATCAAGAACAAAAATTCGAAAAAGTAAACAATGAAATAACAAAAAACCATTTGTTAACATCACGAACTATGGGTATTATGTCTCCAATAATGACATTGGTTATGAATGGACTTATGTTATCTATTTACTGGATAGGTGCGATTTTGGTTAATAACATTTCATTAAGTGGAAATCCTGAACTTGCTATTGCCCAAAGGATTGCAACTGTTGGAAATATGGCAGCATTCACACAATATGCAATGCAAGTTGTTATGTCGTTTATGATGTTGATTATGATATTTATTATCTTGCCTAGAACAATTATTTCAGGGAATAGAATTTTAGAAGTGTTAAAAACTAATTCATATATTATTAATGGTGATTTTAAGGATAAAACAAAAACTTGTGGAGAAATTGAATTTAAGAATGTATCTTTCTCCTATCCTGATAGTGATGGAAATGAAAAAGCATTGACGGATATTAGTTTTAACATAAATAAAGGTGAAACTCTTGCTATTATTGGACCTACTGGAAGTGCTAAAACCACCCTAATTAACTTAATTCCAAGATTTTATGATGTAACAGATGGTGAAGTGTTTGTTGATGGCATAAATGTTAAGGATTATGATGAAGAAATATTAAGGGATAAAGTTTCAATTGCTTCTCAAAAAGCAGTGATGTTTAAAGGTAGCATAAAAGAAAACATTGCTTTTGGTTATGATGAAATAGATGAAAATAAAATTAATAAAGCATTAGAAATTTCAAATTCTAACTTTGTGTTTGATTTAGAAAAAGGGCTCGATAGTGAAGTCGCACAAAGTGGAACAAATTTCTCTGGTGGTCAAAAACAAAGACTTTCTATTGCAAGAGCATTATATAAAGATGCTGAAATCATTATTTTTGATGATACTTTCTCTGCACTTGACTACAAAACGGATATGTTAGTTAGAAAATCTATTAAAGAGAACTTATCAGATAAAACCATTATCATTGTTGCCCAACGAATTGGAACAATTAAAGATGCTGATAAGATCATTGTTTTAGACGAAGGCAAAATTGCAGGAATTGGAACTCACACAGAACTTCTTGCTTCTTGTGAACTTTATAAAGAAATTGCATTATCACAATTATCAAAGGAGGAATTATAATGGCTGGATTTGGACCTAGACAAATGTTTAACAAACCAAATGAAAAAACAGATTTTAAGTCAGTTAAAAAGTTGTTTTTATATATTAAACCATTCTTACCATCAATTGTAATTGCTCTCGTGCTTGCTGTTGTTGGTGCAGTAACAACAATTGTAGGGCCTGATAAAATTAGTGATTTAATGAATATAATAACACATGGGTTAACCACTACAAATGGTATTGATATGACCAAGTTTGTTGAAATTGCTGGTATGCTTATTTGTTTATATTTAGTTGGAGCTGTTGCAAATTATGTTCAACAATTTCTAATGGCAGGTGTTACTCAAAAAACTTCTAAACGACTAAGAACTGATATTAATAAAAAAATAAACAACTTGCCTTTAAAATATTTTGACACTACCACTCGTGGAGATATTTTAAGCAGAGTTACGAACGATGTTGACACAATTTCACAAACTTTTGGATCTACCATATCTAACCTTGTTAATGCTGTAACTCTATTCTTTGGCGTTCTTATTATGATGTTTACTGTCAATTGGATTTTGGCTCTTATCACTATTGGAACTTCAATCTTTGGATTTGTTTTAATGTCTTTGATTTTAAAGAAATCTCAAAAGTACTTCCAATTAAGACAACAAAATCTTGGTGAGATGAATGGTCATATTGAAGAAATATATGCTAACCACAATGTTGTTAAATCCTACAATGCAGAAGATAAATCCAAAGAAAAGTTTAAGGGAATTAATAAGAAATTGTTTACAAATAACTGGAAATCTCAAGCATTATCAGGACTTATGCCACCAATAATGAACTTCGCAGGAAATTTATCTTACGCAACTATATTTATCGTTGGTGTTGCTCTCATTCTTAATGGTAGCACTGCAATTACATTTGGAACAATTATCTCATTTACAATTTATGCAAGATTGTTTTCTCAACCACTTTCAACAATTGCACAATCAATGAATTCTCTTCAACAAACAGCAGCAGCTTCTAAACGAGTTTTTGATTTACTTGATGAAGAAGAATTGATTAATGAAAGTAAAAAGAAAGCAAAAATTGAAGAAAACGCTGTTGTTGGTAATGTTGAATTTAGAAATGTTAGATTTGGATATGTTAATGATAAAACAATTATCAATAATTTCACAGCAAATTTAAAAGCTGGTCAAAAAGTGGCAATTGTAGGTCCAACAGGCGCTGGAAAAACAACAATAGTAAATCTTCTTATGAGATTTTATGAATTACGCCAACCTAGACTAATTGTAAACGGATCAATTACTGATTTTAAAGTTTTTGATAACGGGAAATCTATAAAAATGCTTATTGATAAAAATAATAATTTAGTTGTGAATGATAATAAAACAGAATTTGTTATAACTGATGAAAAATTGCCTAAAAATCAAATATTAAAATTTAATCAAGATTTTATTTTAAACATTGATGATAAAAACGTTGATTATGATGTTCAAGTTGTTACAGGTAATGATATAGACAGTCCACAAACTTGCACAATTGGTATTGCTTATTATGGAGATATTTTCATAGACGGCATTCCAACAAAATCTATAACTAGAAATAACATTCACGAATTATTTGATATGATTTTGCAAGATACTTGGTTGTTTGATGGAACAATTAGAGAAAATTTAGTTTATAACAAAGAAAACGTGTCTGATGAAAAGTTGGAAGAAGTTTGTTCGGCTGTAGGACTTAGTCACTTTATTCACACTTTGAAAAATGGCTATAACACAAGAATTGATA
>CAZTNT010000089.1:0-4295 GCA_964614965.1 uncultured Lachnospiraceae bacterium
CCTTCACCTGTTCTCATTTCAGCAATACGACCTTGATGCAAAACAATACCACCAATAAGTTGAACATGGAAATGACGTTGATTTAAAACTCTTGTTGCAGCTTCACGAACAACCGCAAAAGCATCAACCATAATATCTTCCATGGTTTCTCCTTTCGCCAAACGATCTTTTAAAACTGGAGTTTGCGTTTGCAACTCTTCATCAGACATCGCCTTATAGAAATCGCCTTTTTCCTCAATTTGTTTCACAATTTTTTCAATTTTCATCAAACTACGTGTATTATCTGATGCAAATAAATAAGAAAATAATCCCATAATCTGTTTTCCTTTTTAGTTTTTAGTTTTATATACTGATTTATAATATCAAATTTACACATTTTTGTCTAGTAAATACACAGCAATTAGAAGTTCTAATTTTGTATAATTTTATGAAAACTTTTAACCATTTTTGTATTTACACATAGAAAAAACGCTCATTATGAGCGTTTTAATCTATTATTCATTAGTTCCTTCGTTTGAACCTTCACCAGTTCCATTCTTTTCACGAATTTTTTGAAGTGTTGCTTGTGTTGAAGCAATATCTGCTTCAATGTGAGAGATTTGATCTTCCAAGATTTGATTTGTGTGTTCCAAAATTGGGAATCTATCTTTATTTGCATTGATAACTTCTTCACAATGGCTAACACTTAAACGAAGACCATCAAGAAGTTCTAATTCGTTTGCTAATTTCTCTGCTCTTTCTTTATCAATGTCCACATAGTTGTTAACACCATATAAAGCGACTTTCTTTTTAGCAACAACTGCTTCTTTTCTTCTGAGTTTTGTTTGGTAACGTTCTAAATCATTCATCACTTTTTTAAGTGGACGATATTCTTTTGCATTAGTTTTATATTCTTTCTTAACATTTTTAAGTCTTTCTTCCAAAGTTTCAAGACGAGCAACGCATTCATCTTCTGTCATATCAATTGAAACAACTTGAACTTTTTGAACATTTTGAGCTCTCGCTTCTTCTAATTGTTTGTTCAAGTCTGCAAGTTGAGCTTTTAATGCTGCAATCTCTGCACTTTCAACTGAAGCTTCTTCCTTAACTTCTTCAGTTTCAACATCTTGTTCAACAATTTCTTCTTCAATTAAAGTTTCATCAACTGATGCATTACCTTCTTCTTCACCTTCGTCTTCTGTTTCTTCAACAGCTTTAATTTCTTCAGTTGCTATTTCTTCAACTTGAGGATTTTCATCTTTAACTTCTTCAGTTGTTTCAACAACTTCTTTAACTTCTTCAACTGGTGTTTCTTCAGCTTCTTGTTCAGCTTCTGCTTGAGCCAATAAGTCATCAATACTGTAAGAAGCTAATTCATCGCTCATTTTAATTTCTTCATCTTGAACTTGAGTCTTTTCTTCTTCAATGACATCATTTGAAATTTCATCCAACATTCCATCTAAATCAAAATCATCAAGTTCATCTTCTTCAAGTTCGTTTGAAGTAATTTCTTCTTTAACATCTTCAGATTTGAGTTCTTCAGTTTCAACTAATTCAGTTTCAACTTTTTCAGCATCCAAATTTGATTCTTTTAAACGATTTTCAATTGCTTCCAATTCATCATCTTTATCTTCATTCAATTCAAAGATTGTTTCAGCTTCATTTTCAAGCATATCCTTTTCTTGTTGAGCCTTACTTTCATTAATTGCTTCAAAATCGTATTCTTTGTTTTCTGTTACTTGTTTGCCATCAGTAAGTTGTTTATACTGAGCGTAATCAATAACATCCTTTGATTCTTGAGCTGTTCCTTGTTTGTTGTTGTCAAATGCTCCGATGATCATATGACCAATAAAAGCAATCAAACCACCTGCAACCACAACGATTGCAACGATTGCCATAATGCTAACAAAAGCCATCCATGCTTCCATAACTAAATCTCCTTTTCTTAGACTTTTTTGTATTATACAGCAAGACGGAAAATTTTTCAATACCTTTTTTAAAAATTTTTCAAAAAAATCTTACAATTTTCCAAATTTTTCAAAAAAATAGTGTTTTTACACTATTTTAATGTTTTTATTGTGGATTTCATGCCAGTTTTAAAAATTTCTTAAACCCTTTGGATAATAATTTTTAAATTTGGATTGACTTACTTTAAACCCTCCAACAGCGCATCCATCAACCATCATCACACCAAAACCATCGGGAAGATCAACATCGAAAGTTTCACCTCTGAGATATTTTTTAACTATATCATGTTTAAATTCAAGCTCCAATTTAATTTTAAAATCTTTTCCAAAAGCAGTAAATAAATTGTGGTGAGGTTCAAATCTCTTATTAACAACCTGACCCAATCTTACGCCAATTGAAACATAATTAATCTTCTTCTTTATCAAATCTTTTTGCGATGTATAATAACTATAATTTTTATATTCAACAAAATCACCTTGTGTGACTAAATGTGTTTTCATAAAATCGTTAGTCATTTTGCTGTTGGTGAGTTTTAAACTAGATTCACTCATGTTTGTATTTGCTTCTCTCTTTTTCAAAACAGCAACAAATTGACCTTCTCCTTTAACTTTGTGAGGATATAATCGAACCGCTTGTGGCATATTAATTCCTTTTGGTAGATCGGTTTCAATATTTAAAAGTTCATAATCACATTGTTTTAAAAATTCATTAACAACATGCTCATTTTCCAAAAGTGAATACGTGCATGTGGAATAAATTAACTTTCCATTTTGTTTGAGCATTTTATCTGCCTCATAAAGAATTTCAAGTTGACGGCGAGCACACATTTCATTAATTTCTGGATACCACTCATTTACCACTTCTTCACCACGACGAAACATTCCTTCTCCACTGCAAGGAGCATCAACGACCACAACATCAAAAGTGTCACCATATGCATTTGCTAAATTATATGGTGTTTCATTTGTTATGATTACATTTTTAAGTCCCATCCTTTCAACATTGGAATATAAGATTTCAGAGCGAGATTTAACAATTTCATTGCTAACCAGCACTCCATTTGGAATTCTATTGGCAATTTGAATGGTTTTTCCTCCAGGAGATGCGCACAAATCTAACACTTTTTCATCTCCATTAAACTTTATGGAATTAATTGTGAACATTGCGCTTGGTTCTTGCATGTAAAAAGCACCAGCATGATGAAGAGGATGCCTTCCTCTTTTTTCATTATCCACATAGAAACCAGCTTTCTCATAAGGTATTTGTTCTATATTAAAATCAACGATTTGTTTAAATTTTTCAACTGAGATTTTATTTTGATTTACATAAATCGATTTTTGAATGGGATGTGACAAACTTTCATAAAATTCTTCGAAATCCTTACCTAAAATTGATTTCATTCTCTCTAAAAACACTTCATTTAATTTCATAACGATAAAATTATAGCAGAAATATATAAAAAATACTACATTTTGTTGATTTTTTTTGTAAATTTATTTAAACTATAAATATAAAGTTTAAGGGGTTAATAAAATGCGTGCATTAGATAAAATAAGACAAAAGCGCAGATTTGAAATGTTCAATGCGAGTTCTAAAGATAAGGTTTTAGAACTAAATTCTTTCTTTGGTAAATACATTATGCATTTCGAAGAAAAAATTGAAAAGGTTTTCACTTATTACGACACTCCAAACCATGACTTGCAAAAATCTAACATCGTTCTTTACAAAACTCAAATCGGAAACTTTACAGAGCTCAACATGGCAACTGAAAAAGTTAATTCAACTTTCCGTTACACTGTAAGAACAAATTATAAACATTTCACAAAACAAATCAAACCTCATGATAGCATTTTAAAACATAAAGAATTTTTGATCGATAACTTCACTAATATGTTTATGTCATCAATTAATTTCGACCCAGAATTTTTGATGAAAAAACTTCAAGTTGCATACGTTATTAGGACAACAAGTTTGGAATATCGCAGCATGAACATTTCAGGGCTTAAAATCACATATTCTTTTGATAAAGACACTTACACAAATAATTTCAATAAACAAGTTGCAAAATCAAACATTTTAACAATTTACCAACATAGCGCTGAAAGCACTGATGCCGATTTTGAAAATTTGATGGGTAAATTAATTAGATACTGCAAAGAACTCACTCCAACAAAAGATACAAAAATTATGATCGCAAGAAGACTAACCGTTCCAAAAGCAGAACCTAAACTTGTTGACAAAAAGAAACTTGAAACAATGAAAAAGAATCTCAAAAAGAAAAAATAAATTTCACACAATAAAAATCCACCTGCGTAGCGGGTGGTTTTTCATTTAACGGGTAAAACCCT
>CAZTNT010000090.1:0-4279 GCA_964614965.1 uncultured Lachnospiraceae bacterium
TTTTTACACGCAAAGGTTTAACCAAACCGAACCCCCAGACTATCTGGGGGTTTTCATAATACAACAAAAGCACTAGGACGTCCTAGTGCTTTTTCATCTTCCATATTTATTCCTTATATTTTAGTAAATAAATTAAATTGTGGAGTGTAATTTAAATCTGTTTTTGTCAAGTTAAACAACATACTCCAATAGAAATTTTGTTCCATTTCCTCTTGTCCAGATTGTCCCCAAAGTTCCCATAATTTTGGACTTATATAAAAATTTTCAGTTTCGTTAATAATCATTTGATTTAAGTAATTTAACATTTTATCCTGGCTCATTGATTTTAATTGATATATCCATTTTTTATAAACACTATCGCTATATTTAAACCAAGAAAATAACATTATTGTTTTCCCATTCATTGGGAAAATGGTTAGAAACAAATTATGAACAGGTTTACTAAAATCTTTTAAGTTGTTAATCTTCTTACCAGAAATATCATAAACCAGTGTTAAACTTGTTGAAACGCAAAAACTTACTTCATAATCAAGTGTTATTTCATAAGTTATTAAACTTGAATAATCCTCTTTTAAAAAGCATTCCTTAAATAAATTATTTACAAAAGGAGTGTCTTTTTCAACATTGCATTTTAAACCTATATTAGGATTCGGAATATTTGCATTATCCGCAAGAGTTTCCATAAATTTATGTTGTTCTAAATTTTTATGTGCAACATAGGCAAAAGCTCTATATGCAAATAAAAACTTTTGTAAAGGACTTCCTACATAAGTTTTATCTTCAATTGGCATAAAAAGTTGATTGTCGTGATATTTACAAAACCCTGTAAATGTGCTAGCAACAGCTTTACCCATTTCATCTGTATTATTAAATGGTAAATATGATTTTTTCTTGGTTATAACTTTACCATTTACTGCTATTCTGCTTAATAATTTATTTTCTTGCACTGAATGTGCCCTTATAATTTCTTTACTACAATTAGTGTGATCAAAATAAAAACATTCTTTAATTTTAGAATCTTTAAATGCAGTTTTTAAAAACTCAAATTTTTCTCTCATTTCATCTTCTGTCATAAATTCTCCTGTAATAAAATATCAACATTATTTATCTATGTTTAGTAAAAAATCCTTTGCCTTCATTAAAAGGTAGCTGGAAGGAGAAGATGTGATTTTTTCTGTTTTGTAATCTTCATAAATATTTGATAATTCTATAATATCATTATCATCAAGAACTAAAATCAATTTTCCGTGTTCTTTAAGAATGTCTTGTGTTGCAAGAAGTGCATTTTTATCTAAACCTTTTCTTGTGAGTATAATAGCAACATTTCTTAATGTTGTGCTATACAAATATCTTTCAGTTAAATATATTTGCTCTTGTGTTATTTTTTCGTTATAGTTTTTACATTCAAATAGTATAAACCACGAATTATATTTTTCATATATAAATTTCCAGAAACTTTTAGGTTCTTCTTTAATAGATGAAATCAAATCATATCTGTATAAGTTTTTATTCCCTCGCTTTTGTGGTTTAACTTTATCAATGCTATCTTGAAAAATTGTATTAACAAAATCTTCACAAAAATTTTCAAATTTTTTGAAATCCTTTTTACCTGGTTTAATATTTTTTAAACGTTCTTCAAAAGAAATTATTTGGGGAGTTTTGGGTAGGTCTAATCTGCAACCATTAAGAAGAAATTCTATATTTTCATCTAGTGATAGTGGAACAACATCTTCAGTTGAATATTTTACAAAATACAACAACTCAGTTTTTAGTTTTTCGTTATCTTTACAGAGATATAACAAATTTTCTAATGAAATTAAATTTAAATTTCTGCCAAATACATTAGTTAATGGAAAAACAAAAGTGTCCTTATAAACAACATTTGTTATAAATATCGTTTTTTCTAAAATTTCTGATGGAAAATGAGTTAAAAGATTTCTAAAATATTGCGACAAATTTAAAATATTATCCTGATTGCTAAATTTTACTTCGATGTTTATACCATTTGAAGTCAAAAAATCAAATCTATTCATTTGCTGTAAAGATTTAGATTTAAATTGGGGCTCGATACTATAATGTTGTTTTAATATTTTCTCAACCACAAGCGAAAACATTAACTCATTATTTTTATTAAGTAAAGCATTAATTGCTGATTCTTCCATAAATTTCTCCTTAGATTATTTAATTGAATTTTTGCGAACTCTTATAATGTATTTTGAATTATAACCACCTAGATAAGAAGCAGACATATCCCAACCTTTTTGTAATAACAATTCTTTTTTGAGTTTTCTAATACCATCACAACCATCAAAGGTGCAACCACATTTAAAATTTATTTCCAAACTCGTATATGCTCCTTTTTCTTCTTTATCATAAAATTTCCATTCTATATCGTGGATATGTTTTTGTTCTTCAAAACCAAATGCTTGTGCGAAAGAATCCAAATGATCTAATTCAAACATATCAGTTCTATAATTTCCGTGCCAAGCTATATAAAGTTTAGATTCCTTATTTTTTGCTCTATTATAAGCTTCTCGTAATAGATTTTCATTTCTTATTAAATCTTTTAAATCATTATTCACCAATTCATAATAACATAAATCTTCTGATAAGAAGGGAAATCCTTTATTTTCACTGACTTTTCTCATTTGTTTCTCCTATGGTTAAATTTTAAAATATTTTTGATTTTTGCTTGTTGGTTTATTTGGCTCTGTCATTCCGATTAATCCCATATCAATTGCTGGGTTAATGTAATTATTTCTAAAACCGATACGAGATTTTAAATTAAGTTTTTTCATAAGTTCAGTCGCAGATTGTGGATAACTTTCAATCACTTCAAGCAATGCTTTAATTTGATTGTTTATGTGATTATAATGATTTTTAGTGTTATCCAACAAATCATTTATTGCTTTATTTAAACAATCTAGCATAAACAAAATAAAAATGTTTGATTTGCCTTGACTAGTTGAATATGTTATTGCCTTGTAATATTCTTCTTGATTGTCTTTAATAATACTTTCAATAGGAATCCAAGCAAAAATTGGTTTCCAACTAGCAAGTAAAGCAGTTTGCCAAAGTCGTCCCATTCGTCCGTTTCCATCTCTAAAAGGGTGAATAAATTCAAATTCATAATGAAATACACTAGACTTAATTAGCATGTTTGCAGGGCTTGATTTTAGCCAATCAAAAAGTTGACCTAATTGTTCTTGAACAAATTCAGCAGGTGGAGCAAGATGAACAACATCGCCTCTTTCATTATAAACACCAACTTGACTGGTTCTTATTTGTCCTGCTTCAAAAACAAGGTCATTCATCATCACTTTATGAACTTTTAATAAATCTTCAATTTTGTAGGGATTTATATTTTCTAATTGTTTGTAAGCTTCGTTTGCATTTTTAACTGCTAAAATATCTTCTTCTGGACCAAGAACTCTTTTCCCATCAATAACATCTGTTACTTGTTCAATAGAAAGCGTGTTGTTTTCAATAGCAAGAGAAGAATGTATTGATTTTATTCTGCTAACCCTGCGTAGTCTTGGCAGTTTTTCCAATTCATTAACACCATTAAGTTTTCCCAGATTTTCCATAATTTGAGAAACAAGTTCTAACATTTCATCTGTAATTTCATAGGGTGGGATATATTTTTCATCCATAATTAATACCTCTTATATTTTTAAATAATTATATTATAGCCAATAAACACATAAAAGTCAATCATCTTGTATATTTTCTTATATACTTTGTTGTATATTCTTAATTGTAAACAAAAAAAGTTAGAGAATAAACTCTCTAACTCTTCAAATATAATTTAGCTAAAATTGCCAAGCCTTTTTCTTTTTCAGTTTTCTTTATTTCTCCTTTACTTATCATTCTGTTTAATGCTTTATCTATGATTTTAGCATCTTCTTTATTTATATCACTTCTTCCTAAAATTGTGGAAAGTGGAATATTTTAGATATTGTTGTTGTGGTTTCTAAATAGTTATCATAATCTTTCATACTTGACAAAATGTGATTAGTGTTTAATAAGTCCGATATGCTTGCTAAAACTTCTTTTATCTCTTCAAGTTCTTTTGGAAGAAATAATAAATTCAATGCTTGATACGATAAATTAGGTACTTTGAAATCTTTCTCAACCTCTTTGCAAAAGTTTATAAACTCATCTGTCAAACCAGAATATTCCTTAAACTCCAAACTTTCTAGTTCTCCATATAATTTTCTTAATAATTCTTCATCATCTTGTCCAGAAATAGAATTATGACTTAATTGAATTGCTAATG
>CAZTNT010000091.1:0-4228 GCA_964614965.1 uncultured Lachnospiraceae bacterium
TAATATTAAGTATTGACAAATTCTTAATTTAGTGTAATTTTATAATAATATAAAGTACGTAAATAATTATAAAATATTCACTTGACAATTTAATTTTTGTAGTTTATAATTTTATATAAGAGAGGTGTAAAATGGGTTTGTTAGGAGCAACAAGTTCAAGGAAATTAAAATTTTTATATGAACTTCAAAAGGATGATTTTAATAAAGATGAATGGAAAGATGTTTTAGCTACAAAGGATATTGAATTTATAAAACTTTGTTATAAAATTCAACCTAAGATTTTGAAAGAATTTTCTTCAGAATTTAAGAAAAATAAAGAAGTTGTTAGTTATGTGTTTAATGAAGGTGGAATATTTGCAGGATTTGAATATGTTGACGAGAACTTAAAACAAGACCAGGCTTTTATATCTGAGGTAGTTACGGATGCTGTTAAAAAAGATAAATATAAAGCTGCCAACATATATTTTACAGCTTTAAGAGGGTATATAAGCGGTTTTGAAAAAGTTTTAAGAAATGAACAATTCTGCAAAACTTTAGCAGAAATTGAAGATAAACGAAAAAAAGATAATAAACAAACAACACTTAATGATCTTGTTGATGAACATATGAAATCTTTTAATATGAAAAAGGGCTCAGATCTTCGTATTTTTCAACAAAATCAACAAACGATTGAATGGTTTGAGACATATTGCGACATAAATCTTTTAAAAGAATTGTTAGAAAATTCACAATTTAATCTTGAATTGCTTATGGAAGACATGCAACAGACATATGAGATAAGTAAAGTTAAAAATAAAACCTTAGCATTTTTCTTAAAAGAGGAAGCTAAGAATATTAATCGTATTTTAAAAGGAACTCCATTAACATCGGGAGATACAGTGTAATTTAATATTAGATAAAATATATTTTCATGAAAAAACAAGGAAATTATTCTTCCTTGTTTTTTGTTATTCTAACACCTGGTTTAGCATTTTTTATTGCTTCAATAAGCACTAAATAAGCTTCCTTTTCACCATTGAAAATAAATTTCATACGTTTAACTTCCATCTTGTATTTAGAGCATAGTGCACAGACTTCAGCAGAGCGAGTGGCAAGATGAACCATATATAATCTACCTTTGTCTTTAAGTAGTTCGCTTGATTTTGAGATAATATCTTCAAGGGTTGCTTCAAGTTCGTGACGAGCAACAGCAATTTCATATTTTTCATTTATTTTTGCTTTGGAGTCTACTTTAAAATATGGTGGGTTGCAAATTACAACATCAAGATGTTTTTTAAAATCTGTTAGTTTAAGTTCTTTAAGGTTACAATTAAAGATTTTACTTCGTCGCTTAAAACCATTAAAAGCTATATTTTCTTCGATTATTTTACACATATCAGTTTGAATTTCGTTAAAATACAAATGATTAAAAGGACATAAAGAATAGGCATAAAAACTTATAACGCCACTTCCTGCGCAAAGTTCCAAAACATCATCACTGTGTTTAATATTGCAAAATTTAGCAAGCATTATTGCATCTTGCGTAAATTTGTAGTAATTGTCACTTTGGTAAACAGCAATGCCGTTGTCAAAGTGTTCTAATTTAAAATTATCGATCTTTTTCATATGTAATTAAATGTAAATTGCTGTTTACCCAGAAATTTTCAACAAATTTCTGTTAAATGCAATGCCGTTGTCAAAGTGTTCTAATTTAAAATTATCGATCTTTTTCATATGTAATTAAATGTAAATTGCTGTTTACCCAGAAATTTTCAACAAATTTCTGTTAAATGCAATGCCGTTGTCAAAGTGTTCTAATTTAAAATTATCGATCTTTTTCATATTTACTTATTACTTTTTATCTTTTGAGGGAAGTTGAATGTCTTTCAAGTCATAAGTTTTAACTTCTGTTGTGTCGTCTTTTGTGAAAGTGACAGTCACAGTTTCTTTTAAAAAGTCACGACCTGTAACCAAACCTTTTCCATCAGGTGTGGAAACGTATAAATTTTCTTTTGGCATTTTCTTTTGCATTTCTGCGTAGTATTCATCTTCGTATTTGAAACAACAGAGAAGACGTCCGCACATACCATTAATTTTGTTTGGGTTGAGTGAAATATTTTGATTTTTTGCCATTTTAATGCTAACTTTGTCAAAATCGTTTAAAAAAGCTTTGCAACAAGTCACTCTTCCACAAATACCAATCGCCCCAATTTGCTTTGTTTCATCACGATTTCCAATTTGACGCATTTCGATTCTTGCTTTATATTTACTGCTAAGAATTTTAACAAGTTCTCTAAAATCAATACGATCGTCAGCAGTGTAGTTAACAACAATTTTTGTTTTGTCTAAATTTACACTAATAAATCCAATTTTCATATCAAGTTTTAAATTTTCAGCTTCTTGTTTAATTTGAGGAAGAAGTGAACGAGCGTATTTGCAATTTTCGCAATTTTGTTTTTTATCTTCTTCAGTTGCAATTCTTACAATTTCCACATACTCAACATCTGCTTTAACTTCAGTGATTTGCTTTATTGTCGCAAGCTCATTAAAGCCATTAACAGAAACAACTACAACATCATTTATGTTGAAATTATCACTATTTTTAATTGCATATAAAGTTTGTGGAGTGTTGAGAAGATTGAGTTCTATTGTTTGCATAAAAATTTCTCCTTTAAAATGTTAAATAATAAATTATCTAAGATGTAACTAAAATTAACATTTGACATTTGTTTTTTGTAAGACAATTCAATATGTGGCAAGCAGTTGATTAATGCTTGAGTTGGATAATTAGTTCTAATTAAATTTGAGATTGATTTATCAAAGTTTGTTTGGTTGTTAATGCAGTTAAGAAACAATTTTTGTAATATTGGTAAGAACAAAGCTTTGTCAAAGTCAGGTAATGAACTTGCCACTTTTGGAATATCTTGTGAAGATTTTAAATTTTCAAAAATATATTTTATGGCTTTTATTGTGTTTTGATAATGCTCATTTGTTTCAAAGTTGAGGATTTCGGTTAAATTTAGTTCAGTTGATAAATATTTTGCAATGTTGACATTTTCTCTTTTTAATTCTTCATATATTATTTTTAAATCTTCTTGCGAAATCTTAGGGACACTAACTTTATGTAAGCGACTTAAAACAGTAGGAAGAAGCTTATCAATTTTGTTGGTTGTCAAAATAAAAATTGTTGATTGATTAGGTTCTTCCAATGATTTTAAAAGTTTGTTTTGTGCAATTTCATTGATTATTTCAGCATTTAAAATAAGAAACACTTTATAATCATTTGAAATTGGTTTTGTATTCAATTTGTCCATCAACTTATTCACGTCTTCCACTTTAATTGAATTTTGATCAATTAAGGTAAAATCTGGGTGAGAGGAAGAATTAAATTGTTTGCAAGAAAAACATTGGTTACATCCTGTTTTGTTTTCACACATGAGAGTTTTGGCAAATAATTTAGCAAGGTTGTTGTTTAGTTCTTTGTCAAGAGATGTGAAGAGATAGGCATGATGTAACTTTTTGCTTAAATTTAATGATTTGTATAGATTAGTTTCTCGCAATGTTTCAATCATGAGTATATTATATCACAACTAATAAAAATTTACAAATCATTTAAATATATTGACAAAAACATTAAAAGTATGTACTATAGAAATAAGGGAGGGTATTATGAATAAATCAAGAAAAGGATTTTTAACCACAGCTTCAATTATAACTATAGTTGCATCTTCTTTTGCAATGTTGTTTGGCTTTGCATTTTTCTTTCTTGGCTCAATGGTGAGTGAAGATATAATGAAAGAATCTTATTTGCAAGACGAAGAATGTGTCTATTATGAAAATGCTGATGGTAGTTACTATTTTATAGAACTTGATGAGGATGGTGAAGAAACAATCACAACACAATCAGACATCAAATTTCTTGCAAACATTGTTTCAGGAATAATAAATTTTGCAGGATTAATTTTGCTTGGTTTTGGTGTTGCAAAATTAGTTCTTGCAATAAGAGTATTACTTTTAAACAACAAAAACAAATATTCAAAAGGGTGCACAATTGCTTTGTTGGTTTTATCAGTGTTAAACACTAACATCTTAGAAGCAGTGTTCTTAATTGTTGCATTGACTTCAGTTGATAAACAACAAACAAATAATTCATCGATAGAACCAGAAAATAAACCAGAGATTGAAACAATGGTAGAGTAAACATATAAAAAACACATTAGTCATTTACTTTTGAAACTAGTGTAATAAT
>CAZTNT010000092.1:0-4153 GCA_964614965.1 uncultured Lachnospiraceae bacterium
CTTAGACACTTTTCCCTTAGGAACTGCCATAATTTTACCTCCATAAATATTCGTGTGCCTTAGAAAACAAAATCAGATTTGTTTTAATGTTAATAAATTTAGGCAACACTCGACAACATATGGCTTGATTATATCAAAAGAAAACTAAATTGTCAACTAGTTTTGAAAATGTTGTGAAAATTTTATTGTTATAGCATGTATTGACAACCGATTAATTATATGATATGCTATTGGGGAGAGGGAATTTTATGCACCAAGCATTAGAAACATTTTTAAAAGAATATATTATAATGTTAAAAGCAACCGAAGATGAGTGTAAAAATACACAAGAAAAATTTATTAATATACAACAAGAAATTAGAACAACAGGCGTAACTGATGACTTATTGAGTAATTTATTCGTAATCTCTCATAATTTGTTCCAAACAAGTTACTTATTAATGGAAAGTCATATGAGAGTAAACAATATACGCGCAAACTACTCAGCAGAAGACCAAAAGATAATTGACACATATGATGAAGTTTCAAAAAGAGCAAATACAATAGTTAGAAACATTATTGCCTACAAGCAATCTTTCGAAAAAACCGATGAAATCATAATAGACGTATAGAAAAAACCGCTATCTTTTAGCGGTTTTTTGTCATCCTTTTAAATTATTTTGCTAAATCTGCTGTTTCCATTGCAATCATATATTCTTCATCTGTTGGGATGCGGTAAACTTTTGTTTTGCTAGATGGTTTTGTGAATTCAATGATTGTTCCTCTTGGCGCAGTTTTGTTGAGTTCATAATCAAAGTCAATGCCAAGATATTCCATATCACGGCAAACTGCTTCACGAACTAATTCATCATTTTCGCCAACACCTGCTGTGAAGATGATATAGTCAACACCATTCATTGCTGCGGCATATGCTCCAATATATTTTTTAATTGAATAAACCATCATATCAAATGCAAGTTTAACTTTTGGTTTATCAAGATTTTCATCTATATCACGAAGGTCTGAATATTCACCTGTAACACCAAGTAGACCACTTTCTTTGTTGAGCATATTGATAACTTGGTCTGCAGTTTTTCCTGTTATTTGCATAATGCTTGGAATAACACTAGCATCAATGTCACCACTTCTAGTTCCCATAACAACACCAGCAAGAGGTGTGTAACCCATTGAAGTATCCACACATTTGCCATCTTTAATTGCACAAATGCTACTTCCGCTACCAATGTGACAAGAAATAACTTTTTTACCTGTTAAATCACCAAACAATTCAGCACATTTATATGCAATGTATTTATGGCTTGTTCCGTGTGCGCCATAACGTCTGATTTTGTTTTCTTCATATAAATTATATGGAATTGCATACATATAAGCTTGCGCATCCATTGTTGAATGAAATGCTGTGTCGAACACTGCAACATTTGTTTTTCCTGGCATTAATTCCATACAAGCTCTCATTCCGCTCATTGCACCAGGATTGTGCAAAGGTGCAAAGTGAATATAGTTTTGCATATCAGCAAAAACTTCTTCTGTTACAACAATTGATTTATTATATTTTTCACCAAGGTTAACCACTCTGTGACCAATTGCTTTGATTTCATCAAGACTTGAAATTACTCCTGTTTCCTTACTTGTTAAATAATCTAAGAACAATTGGAAAGCTTCCTTGTGAGTTGGCATATCTGCTTCCACTTTAATTTTTTCTGGATTTTTATATTCCATAAAAGAACCATTGATTCCGATTCTTTGGCAATATGCTTTTGCAAAAACCTCACCAGTTTCTGTTTCCATTAATTGTGCTTTTAAGCTACTGCTTCCAGCATTTACTACTAAAACTTTCATTTTTTCTCCTTTAAATTGCTATTGACATTATATCAAGTTTTTTGATTTTTGACAATTAAATTTGTGCTATTCTTCAGAAATTGAAAGACTTTTACCATGTTCTTTGAATGCGTATTCTTCGAGTATTATATATGAATCGTCACCTTTCTCAAAATGTTGTTTTCTTTCAATAAGTAATTCCAATAATCTATCAAATTGAATAAAATCAATAATATCATCCTTATACTTGGCTGGAATATCATTTAGAATTTCAGGATGCTTTTTATATTCTTCTATCCAATTAACGATATCATTTGCCCCAAAATTACGAGTAAAATGTCCCCAGTTATTTTCTCTAATTTTTTCTGCATAGATACAAAGGTTATGTAAGTTATTAAATCCAAAATATTTAGATAAAACACCCCATGAGGTTGTGTTATTGGCTTCACCTGCCAAATAAGATTCTTTAAACTTATCTTCATAAGTAATCAAGAACTTTTCCATAAATTTAACACCAACATCATATCCAGAACCACCATCGTCTATTTTTTCAATGTTATTAGGATTGTTGTTATAATTTTCAATGGCGCGTTTATTTAAGAATTCATTAACAATTTCATTTAAACCCATATAGTGACCATGCAAACCACAATCTATCTCTAAATCTTTGCCATTCACACTAATTGCATGATTTGCTTCATGCGAACCAATTGATTTATTATCTCGATCTGTTAATATTGCTATAAGCTCTTTCTTTTCACCATATTGTAAACTATAAAATCCATCATATCCCGTAGTCCGAATATATTCAAAAGCATCTAAATAATCTTGCTCATTTAATTCTTGTGGAATAAGACAATATGTGTTTGAATTTACTTTTTTTGAAACTTTCGATATTTCAGTTTTTACATCATGTGCAACCAAAAAGAATGCTTCATGATCGGCTAATATTTCATTAATGTTTTTATATTCTTTATTAAATATTCTATTTACACTTTTTAAAACATACTTACTATCGTTTTTTGATAAATTGTTTTTAGTCAATATCAAATCAAGCAAAAATTCTTTATCTTGATCTGTTAAATTCAAAATCGGTTTAGAATCTGAATTCCAATGCATTTCACTGTTTATTGCTATTGTGTCAAATCTTAATGTGCCATCAATAATGTGAACTTCAAAACGATATCTTGTATTGTCTCTACAACATACATTATAATGATCAACAATTGAATCGATATCAATTAAATCCTTCATCGCCTCAATATTTTTGCTTGGATCTATGAAGCTTATAAATCTATTTGTTTCTTCTGTTGGCATAATCACAAGTTTACCTGTTAGTTTTTGTTTCCCAACAATTTTTGTTACATCAAAACCAAGTTGTTTAATTATTTCTCTATTTTTTACTAAATTTGTAATTGCTTCTTTGCTTGATTCGTTTTTAGCAATTGCCTTCAAATCTTTAAGCAGTTTAGTTCCTTCAATTTGATAATCCTCTTTAAATATTTGCTTAAGCTTTAAAGACAAAATATCACTAGTAACCAAAACAACAGGAACACTTTCTATTCTACTTTTAACAAACTCTTTATGATCCTCACCATAATACTGAGAAAACATATCAATATACAAATCTTTTGGATAGTACTCTTGAAGGAACTCATCATATTCCTTAGACATTTTTGCTTACCCCCGAAACTTCTTTAATCAAATCATTTAATCTATAAATATCTTCTGGGAATTTATTTTTAAACCTGTATGTGGTTTCTTTTTCATTTTCTTTAATTACAACTCTATATTCTAAACCATCCAAAATATTTTTATTTTCAAGTTCATTTGGCCAATCTGAAACCATGTCGGCTATTTTAAAAATAAACCTATCAACATCATAAGATGTTTCTTTTGTGTCAAACAAAACATAATTTCTTTTTTGATCATTTGCATATAATACATGATTTTCTTTTAATGAACTAACAAAAACTTTTATTTTCATAAAATCTCCTTATTTTTGATTTTATAAGAAATTTTTTAAAAAAGCAAGAAATTTCATAAGCAATATAAAAAAGACTTGCCTTATAGCAAATCCTTATCCTAATAACTTTGTTATGAGCACTGTATTAATGATTTCTTCGGTTGTGCAACCACGACTTAAATCGTTTATTGGCTTGTTAAAGTTAAGCATAATTGGACCAACTGCTTGATATCCACCAAGTCGAGCCACAAGTTTGTAGCCTATGTTTCCCGCATTTAAATCAGGGAAAACAAGCACGTTTGCATTGCCACCGACTTCGCTGGTTATTCCTTTTTTCTTTGCAGTAGCAAGGTCTAACGCACTGTCAAC
>CAZTNT010000093.1:0-3934 GCA_964614965.1 uncultured Lachnospiraceae bacterium
GAAATATAATAAAATTCCTTTATAAATTGCATCAACTATTTTATTTTTGTATTCTTGTGAATTTAATAATTTTTCTTCTTCTGGATTAGAAATAAATCCACACTCAATCAAAACCGCTGTATAATAACTGCAATTAAGCATGTAATAATCTCCAACTTTTCCACTCTCAAATCTTGCATTGCAATAGGTTGATAAACTTTTTTGAATTAAGTCAGCACAAGCTTTACTCGCATCATCTCCAGTTCTATAATATGTCATTGCCCCGCTTGCCAAAGCATTGCTAAAACTATTCATATGTATACTAACAACCAAATTAGGATTCGCTTTTTCAATGATTTTAAAGCGAGCATTCATATCACTTTGCTTTTTGTTTTTTGCAAAGGTAGAATACAAACCATCATCTGTCTCTCTCGTTAAAACAACTTTAAAACCATCTTCAACCAATTTTTCCTTTAACAGCATCACATATTCCAAATTTATTTCTTTTTCAATTGTTCCATTAACACCAACACTTCCTCCATCCCTACCTCCATGTCCAGCATCTAAAACAATTGTGTATCCATTTAACTTAGAAACTCTTGATTCAACAACACTATAAAACATACTTGATAAACAAACAAAGCATAACAGAATCACCAAAATACACTTATACTTAGTTATAAATTTTTTCATAAAATAATTTATGACGCCACAAAGAGGAAAATAACAAACTCAAATATTCCGACTTGAAATGTATCAAAAATTACTTAAATTCGACTTTTCCACACATTTTCCACAAGTTATCCACCGAGTTATCCACCAATTGTGGATAACTTTCGCACATTTGTTCACTTATTTTTTATTTTTTTCAAATAAGAATGCAAAATATAATCTAATGTGATATAATGTTTTTATGAAAAAATATAACGCATTATCGATGTTTAAAGATTTAGAAAACGTAGCTTTAATAGCACATATTGAACCAGACCCTGACGCATTGTCAAGCATGGTTGTATTGAAGGAATTTCTTCAAAAGTTTTTCAATGTTAAAAATGTTGACATTTTTGCTGAATGCAGCGGATTAACATCTTCTCTTCAAGAAATCTTAGGTAATAATAACCTAAATCCTGAAATTAAAAATTATCATTTGGCTATTATGATGGATAGTCCAAACACTGAACGTCTAGGTATTTATAAAACAATATTTGAAAACACAGCGAGAACGATAGTAATCGATCATCATGCAACAAATTTATATGAAGGTGATTTTAATATCGTTGAAATCTGCAGTTCTACCTGTGAAATTGTTTATTCAATCATTAAAGAGTTTAACTATTCTTTATCTACAATTCAGCAAGGAAAGTTGTATGCTGGAATAATAACAGACACAGATAATTTTAAGGTTGGAGCAATATCAAATAGAACATTCCAAATTATTAGTGAATTTGCTGAAAATGTCGATAGAGAGGCGATTTATAATGCATTTTTAGCAAACAACACACATAAAAGCATGCAGTTATTATCTATAGCTATTAATAACATATCTTCATACAACGATGGCCAAATTATCATCACTTCAATATCTCAAAATGAAGCTAAATCAGTGAGCGCAAACCATAATGATATGTGCGCCATTGTAAATCAAATAGCCACTATCAACACCGCAAAATTAGTTTGTTTTATTGAGCCAAGGAATGACAAATATTATGCAAGCATGAGATCAAAACAAGGTTATGATGTTTCTGAGATTGCAAGAAGAAACGGAGGCGGAGGGCATGTTGGAGCTGCCGCATTTGTCTCAGAACTATCATTGGAAGAAACTAAAGAACTAATCTTAAAAGAATTTGAAACACAATTGGCAAATGTTATACCTAGCAAAAAAATTCTTTTCAAATAGCCAATCAAAATTTTTCTTAAACAAAAAAACGAGCGCAATTTCAAATTACACTGCGTCCATTTTTTATATTTTAAATAAGCGCAGAAGCTAGTTACGCAAAACTATATCATAAATCCTATCTAAATCATCTTGTGAATAATAGTCGATGTAGATTCTACCTTTCCTGTCGTTTCCAATAACAGAAACTTTAGTTCCGAGCTTTCTTTGAAGCTCACCAACAAAATCTTGCAATTCATCACTAGGCAATTTTGCAATTTTCTTTTTCTTTTTGTTTCCTAAAATTGCTTCAACCTCTTTTTCCAAATCTCTTACAGTTAATTTATCTTTTGCTATCTTTTTAGCCAATATGATTTGTGTTGTATAATCCTCAACAGAAGCTAAAATTTTCGCATGACCAAAAGAAATTTTACCTTTTTCAATTAAGTCTAAAACTTCTGGATATAAAGATAAAATTCTTAGAGAGTTAGCAACAGCAGAACGAGATTTGCCGAGACGCTCAGCAACTTTTTCTTGCGTTAAACCATATTCTTCCATTAATTGTTTAATACCTTTTGCAATTTCAACAGGGTTTAAGTCTTCTCTTTGCAAATTTTCAATAATAGCAATTTCAGCAATCTGCTTGTTAGAATACGTTTTTACAATTGCATCAATTTCTTGCAAACCACAGATTTTACAAGCTCTAAATCTTCTTTCTCCCGCAATAATCATATACCCATCAGGCATTTCATTAACAATAATAGGTTGTATTAATCCGTGAATCCTAATACTCTCAGCCAATTCATTTAAACTTTCTTTATCAAAGTTCTTTCTAGGTTGATTTGGATTTGTATATATTTTATTTATTTCTATTTTTTGCACATCACCTTGTCTCATTTCATAATTTGTAATTGATCTTTCTTTTTGTTCAGTTTTAACTTCTTCGTCATAAACTTTTAAAAGGCTATCCAACCCTCTTCCAAGTCCCATTTTCATTTTTTCCTCCAATTGTTCCACGTGGAACATTCTATTAAAATTATAAAATATTTTGTGTTGTATGTCAAGAAAAACATGCTTTTTATTGCAATTTTTTTGAAAAATAATATTTCAAGTTATTTACTTAATAAAAAAATTGTTCCACGTGGAACAATTTGAATAAAAATATTGGTTTGTAATGTTTTTTTAAAAATATATCTTCATTTTTTATTCAAAATTTTAATTTTTTGTTTAAATAGTATAATGAAAAATGTTCCACGTGGAACATTTTTAAATTTTATTGCTTTTTTAAGAATTCATCGGCTAAATTTTTGTATGCGATAGCTCCCTTACTTTTATTATCATACATAACAATAGGTTTACCATGGCTAGGACTTTCAGCAAGTCTTACATTTCTAGGAATGTACGTCTCATATACCTTTGCTCCAAAATATTTTCTAATTTCTTCACTAACTTGAGAAACAAGATTGCTTCTATTATCTTTCATTGTGAGCAGTACACCCTCAATTTCGATTTCCGGGTTTAAATGCTTTTTAATTAATCTAACTGTGTTCATCAATTGTCCTAACCCAACCAAGGCAAAATATTCACATTGAATAGGAATTATAATGGAATTGGTTGCTGTTAAAGCGTTTACTGTTAGAAGCCCTAGTGAGGGAGGACAATCTATGAATATATAATCATATTTATTTTGAATGGTTTCCAATGATTCTTTTAAGATCTTTTCTCTGTTGTCCATATAAACTAAGTCAACTTCAGCTCCAGAAAGATCTACTGTTGACGGTATAACATCTAATCCCTCCATAACTGAAGGATAAATAGCTTCTTGAATTTTAACCTCACCCAACAAAACCTCATATACTGAATTTTGTTCTTTTTCAACCTCAACACCCACGCTTGAGCATGCGTTTCCTTGAGGGTCAATGTCTATTAATAATACTTTTTTACCTGCGCTAGCAATATAAGCTGCCAAATTTACACAACTTGTTGTTTTACCAACACCGCCTTTTTGATTTGTTACTGCAATAATTTTTCCCATAAAGTCTCCTTATATTATAATAGTATTTTTTAATAAAATAATCAATC
>CAZTNT010000094.1:0-3784 GCA_964614965.1 uncultured Lachnospiraceae bacterium
ATTAGCGTAATAGCAATGCCAAAGTTTTTATTTTCATGATTATATTATATAAGATTATAATTCAATTGTCAAGATTTTTAAAATATAAAAAGAAAACAATTTTCTTATGAAAAAGTATTTAGTTGTTAGCGCAAAAAATTTCTCTAATTTTAATAGTTTGAACACTCCTATTCAAACAATTAAAAAAGAAGATTGCAATTCTATTCACGACATTAATCCATGAATTATTGCATTCCTATTAAAAAGGAAAGGAAGCCATGAAGGGAAAACTTTGGTGTCCCTTCATATTAAGGTGAGCAACTTCTGAAAATGAAGTTTGAACACAAGCGTTCAAACGATTAAAAAGGAAGATTGCTCACCTCGGAACAAAACTGTTGCACGGAGCATTTAGTTTCTTGCTTCCAATAAACACTCCATTTGAATAGCACTCTCCTTGCTTATTAAAAACACATTCAGTGGTCTTACATTCAATAAACATAGTTTTGCAATGATGATATGGTGCAATGTCTGGTTCATGCTCAAACATGTCGCGTGAAACATCTTCAACAACCTCGCTGTTGTCAACCTTGATATCACCACAATTTGAGTTTCCGTTCACTTCCAAATGTTTTCTCTCACACTTTGCTCTGTCGTTATAAACACAACTATATTTCCTACATACAACATCCATATTATCATTTTGCCCTATTTTTTAAGATTTATTCAAACTAACCACTTTAATAAACTTGACAAAAAATTTAAATACTATATAATGAATTTAGTGAGGCACAAATGACAAATTCAAACACAATTTTAGAAATCACTCAAGATATTTACGCAATCGGCGGTGAATTTTCAAACTTAACAGATCAATTCCTAAGCATGGAGGTAAATAAACAAAATTATGATAAACAATGTTATATAATTGCTTGCAAAATTAATTACTTGCAAAGCATTGTTAATATTGTGAAAAGCAAAGGTTACAAATTCATGCGTTATGAAAAAGAAATTGAACTTTTAAACATTTTAGCAGACGAGGTTTCAAACATTGTTGACCTTAAAAATGTTAATATTTTAACTGAAGATGATATGGAAAGTGTAAACAACTTAATCTATAAATATAAAAATTTAGTTAACATTGATGAAATAATGAATGAGTTCACAATTTAATTGAGAATTTAATTTAAGGAGTTATTAAATCTAGCGATATTAGTACTCCTAAAATTCGCTTGTAATTCACAAGCGATTCCAATCAAATTTAAGGAGTTATTAAATCTATTGATATTGGTACTCCTAAAATTCGCTTGTAAGTCGCAAGCGATTCCAATCAAATTTAAGGAGTTATTATGAAAGTTATTTTAGTAAAAGACCTTAAGGGTAAAGGAAAAGCTGGAGAAATCATTGACGTTAATCCAAATTATGCAATGAATGTTTTAATCAAACAAGGAATTGCGTTAGAAGCAAATAAATCCAACTTAAACGACCACAAAGGTCAAGTTGAAGCAAAAGCATTTCACCACGGAGAATTGGTGAAAAGGTATCAAGAAGTTGCAAACAAAATTAAAAATAAAGTTTATAACTTCACTTTAAACGTTGGCGCAAACGGTAAGGCATTCGGCTCAATCACAAAATCTGAAATTTTAAATGCATTAAACGCAGATGGAATCAAAATTGAGAAAAATCAAATCAAAGATTTTCCATCAATCAAAAATGTTGGAGAATATAAAATCACTCTCCAATTCATAAAAGAAGTTTCAGTTGATATTGTTGCTAACGTAAACGTAAAATAAGGAGACAATTTATGGAACAACTAGTATTTGTAAACAAAGATGTTAAAGAATTTATGACTGAATATGTAGGCGAATGGACAGGTCAAATCTATGATCGCAAAAATGAAGATGCAAAAATTCCAACTAATGAGGATTTTGGAAAAGTTCAGCAGTTCATTTGTGTAAGCACAAATGACAAGTTGATTGATAAAGAAATTTTAGTTTCAAATTTTCAATTTATAGTTTACATTGATCATCCAATGATTGATGAAGATCTATCTGTTCAATGGGTACAATTCTTGCTTAAAAAATATGGAAAAGATTATGCAAAAAAAGTTTTCGATTGGAGCATTAAAAATATGGTTGAAATCAAAAAGGAAACCACTTCATTAATAAAAAAATTCACACAACAAAAACTTGATGAAGAAAAATTAAAACTCGATCATTTCAATGAATTTGCTGATGCTTCCATGAAATTTCTTAAAGATGAAGACATCGTTGATTCTCATGAAACATTTAATATTTTTTAAAAAATCAAATTTAAAGAAAAAATCCGCACAATGCGGATTTTTTAACTTTCTAAACCTAATAAATAATCAGAAGAAACATTAAAGAAAAATGCTATCCTATATAAAACATCAATTTTTGGCATTCTTTGTTTCAAAATCCATCCATTTATTGTTGTTCTTGGAATTTTTATTTCTTTTGAAAATTTAGTTATATCTAGACCTTTGTCATCAATTAATTCTTTTAACCTTTCTGAAAAGATATTTAAAATCTCTTGTGAATTAAACATATAAAATATTATGTTACATATTTTAAAAAAATACTTGACAAGACGAGTTCTCGTCAGTATAATATAAATGTCAACATCAAGACCTGTGGCAAAGTTAAAGTTATGTTTGGTTCCATAAAACACTCTAAAACAAAAGGCCATTAGCGAGATAGTGAAGCCCGTTGTGTGCTGACCGAGGATCGTTTCTTGATGTTGATTTTCAAAGTGAGGAATGCTTGAGGACTTGCCAGCCGGTGTTAAAAGAAAATGAGACAAGTATAAAGTTGTAAGCTTTGAGAAAAAATCCGCACAATGCGGATTTTTTTATTGTTATTTATCATCCTGAGCGGAGTAAGGTGAGTGTAAACACTTCACCTTGTCATATATGAACGAAGGATCCTCTAACGCGAAGCACTACTTTCTAATTATGGGATGTTTCGGCAAGCTCAACATGACATATATTCAAATTTAAACATCTTACTAGTAAGCTATTTTTTTGTTAATATAATCAACCAACTCATCAATAGGCAAACGGATTTGTTCCATTGTGTCACGGTCACGAATTGTAACTGAATTGTCTTCTAATGTGTCAAAGTCAATTGTTACGCACATTGGAGTCCCAATTTCATCTTGACGACGATAACGCTTACCAATTGAACCAGCTTCATCATAAGTTATCATGAAGTGCTTGCTAAGTTGAGCATAAACATCTTGAGCTTTTTCGCTTAAATTCTTTTGAAGCGGAAGAACTGCAACCTTATATGGCGCAATTGCAGGATGGAAGTGCATAACAACACGAGTGTCTCCACCATCAAGAACTTCCTCATCATAAGCATCACAAAGAGCAACTAGTGTCAATCTGTCCGCACCAATTGTGTGTTCAATGACAGTTGGGATGTATGTTTCATTTGTGTATGGGTCAGTATATAACATACTCTTTCCACTATATTCTTGGTGACGTGTTAAATCCCACGTTCCTCTGTGGTGAGTTCCGTTTAATTCTTCCCAACCAAATGGAAATTCATATTGAATATCACACGCTGCTTTTGCATAGTGTGCAAGTTTATCATGGTCCTTATATCTTAATTTGTTTGGATTAATTCCTAAACCAACAAAGAAATCCATTGAGAACTTTTTATAGTAGTTATAATAATCCATTGCATCTTTTTCATGACAGAACATTTGATGTTCCATTTGTTCAAATTCAATTGTTCTGAAAGTGAAGTTTCCTGGAGTGATTTCATTTCTGAAAGCCTTACCA
>CAZTNT010000095.1:0-3783 GCA_964614965.1 uncultured Lachnospiraceae bacterium
TGGAACTTACAATCCGCTTACAAACCCAGCTGAAATCAAAATTAACAACGAGTTGGCAGAAAAATGGCTTAAAAATGGTGCTCAACCAACAGAAACTGCAAAAACTTTATTGCAAAAAGTTGGTGTTTTAGAAGTTAAAGGTAACAGCGCACCAAAAACAAACAACAAAAAGAAAAAAGCATAAGGAGTAGATTATGCAAGAGATTTTAGAGTACATTGTTAAAAACCTTGTATCTAATCCTGATGCGGTTGAAATCACAGCTGAAAATCAAGGTAAAACCAAGGTTTTCAAAGTTAAAGTTGATAGCAAAGATTTAGGCAGTGTGATCGGTCGCGGTGGCTGTATTGCAAATGCAATCAGAACAGTGGTGAAATCCACAAGCAACGATAGACGTATGGTTATCAAATTTGATGAAAAAGAAGAAAATGCGGACTAATTTGCCCGCATTTTTGTTTTCTTAGAAGTGATTTTATGTTATAATTAATTTATGAATATTGAAAAGTTTAAAATAATCAATTATGAAAGTAAATACGCAAAAGATATTGATGATATGGAAAATAAACAATGGGGTGTTTGGGGAGAAGAATCAATAGATGATTTCGTTGATGAAAATGAAATTATAAGAGTTGCTTTATATAACAATGATTTTGTTGGAGTCGCTTATGGAAACCTTGAAAATAACTATTTTTGGATAGATGTAATTTGTATTGTTCCTAAATATCAAAAACAAGGTTTTGGCACTCTAATGTTAGAAGACATTATTAATGTTGCTAAATCAAAATTTAACATTAATTTAATTAGAACTGAATCAGTTTATGTTAATGAAAAAAGCAATTCAAAAAAGATGCTAGAAAATAGAGGTTTTAAAACTTATAAAAAAGAAGAAAAAGGATATTGGGGTAAATTATGCCCAGATGTTTATTGTACAGAGTGCAATCATTGCCCTTGCGAATGTACAACATTATTTTATGAATTGAAATTATAAAAGGAAAAATATGGAATTTATTGAAATAACAATGCAAAATGTTTTGGAAGCAACAAAAGTTCAAATGGAAATATTTGGAGCAAAAGATTGTGCTTATCTTTGTTATATTCAGCATATTCAAAACGGAGATCCTGCCTATTACATAGTTAAAGATAAAGACAAAGTTATTGGAATATCTGGTATTTACGTTGAGCCTTTTGAGCCAGAAACCGCTTGGCTTGGTTGGTATGGCGTAAGAAAAGAACATAGAAAAAAAGGATATGGAACGAAAATATTAGAAAAAACCATTGAGATTGCAAAACTTAATGGCTATAAGAATTTTCGCTTATATACTGATGTTGAAAATCCTAATGCTCATAGGCTATATAACAAAGTTATGGATTACAAAGAAGAATATATGGAACCTAATTTTAAGGCATTAATTTATAGTAAATCACTATGCGATATTCCTTGTCCTAAACTGAACAATAGGTTTATAAATTTAGCATCAAAAGACAAAGAACAAGACAATGGTTATGAATTATATTTATTAGAGTTAAATAAGAATTAAGATGAAAATGGAAGGAGTTCTATGCAAAATAAACAAGTTCAAAAAGTAAGCAAATATGCTATATTTAATTACCAAGAAGATGATAATTGTTTAATAGAAGAACTAATTGCTTATCTAGATTCGCAGGCTGAAAGAATTATACAATTTTTCAATGTTAAATTGCCAAAAGAAAAACTCATAATCAACATAATTCCAACAAAAAAAGAATTTGATGATATTTATAAAACACAACATAATGTAAGCAAAGATTTTATTGTTCCAAAGTGGTCTATAGGCGAGTATCTTGAAAACAAAAATTGTATCAATTATTTGTCTATAAATGACTATAAAAATACAACTCATGCTTTTAAAGAAAATACGTATTTGTTTACAGTTGAATACTATAAAAAAACTTTAGTTCATGAGTTCGTGCACTATGTCAACAAAATATTTAACATCCAAAATGATAATGGTTGGACAGCGAAATATTTGCGTGAAGGAGTTGCTGTTTATTTGAGTGGTCAAAGAGAAAAACAAGAGATTGCTTTTGATTTTACTTTAGATGAACTTTTAAAAACTGATGCGAGAAAAAGTTGCTATAATGGTTATTATTTAATTACAAAATACTTAATTGAAAATTATGATAGAGTCTTTGTTTTAAGTTTGTTTACAAGTAGCAATCAATCAAGAAAATTTTTAGAACAAGAACTTTATGAAAAAGCAAAACAATATTACACAGGACTAGTTGTATAAAAGGGAAGAATTATGAATTTATTAGAAATTGGAAAGATTTTGCGCCCACATGGAATTAAGGGTGCTGTGAAAGTTGAATGTTACGTTGATGAACATTTTTCAATGTTTAAAGACGTTATGATTACAAACAAACTAGCAAAAGCAAAAGTTAAGAATGTTCAAAATTTGAATAAGGATTTTTATATTGTAACACTTGATGTTATTCCAGATGTTGACACAGCTGAAAAGTTTAGAAACCAATCAATTTATATTGATAGAGATTTATACTCAGAGTTCAAAGAAAAATTATATATGAGTGATTTAATCAATAAACCTGTATTGAACGAAAAAGGCGAACAAATTGGTTATATGGTCGATTATGATGACTATGGTGCAAGTGTTGTTTTAACAATTAAATCAGGTGTTTCAAGTTATCAAATTCCATATGTTAAAGACATTATAATTTACGATGAAGAAAAAGATGCTTTTGTAATCGACCAACAAACTTTTGACAATGTGAAAGTTTAGATAACAATGTCATTCTGACCGAGTGAAACGAGTGGAAGAATCCCCTAAATAGAGTATGTTACTTCGTTTATGGGATCCTTCAACTACGCTCAGGATGACAGCGAAGGATGTTTACATACCGCTGACTAAAGCTCAGGATGACTGTTTGATTATCTTTTGTCATTCTGAGTGAAGCGAAGCGGAATCGAAGAATCCCTCAATCAGAAAACATCACTGCGTTTAGGGGATGTTTCGACTTCATTGCATTTCGCTCAACATGACACAAAGAAAATAATTAAAAGGAAATTATATTAATTTCTAACGAAATCAATATAAAAAAGGATTTTTATGAAAATAGATATTTTGACACTTTTTCCTGAAATGTTTAGCCCACTTAAAGAAAGCATAATAAAACGTGCAGTGGAAGACGGAAAAATTGAAATTAATATAACTAACATTAGAGATTTCGCAAATCCACCACATTATCGTTGTGACGATATGCCATTTGGCGGTGGAGCTGGCATGGTTATGCTGTGCGAACCACTTTTTAAAGCAATTGAAAGTGTGAAACAGGAAAACTCTAAAATCTTCTATATGTCACCACGTGGCAAAGTGTTTAATCAAGGAATAGCAAGAGAAATGAGCCAACTTGAACATATTGTTCTTCTTTGCGGTCATTATGAAGGAATAGATCAAAGAGTGATAGATTATTTCGAAATGCAAGAACTCTCAATTGGTGATTACGTTCTAACAGGTGGCGAACTTCCAGCAATGGTGGTGGCGGATTCAATCATTCGCTTAATTCCAGGAGTTATAAGAGAAGAAAGCACACAAGAAGAGAGTTTCAGCGATAATCTTCTTGAATATAATCAATACACACGCCCAGCAGAATTTCGTGGCATGTGTGTTCCAGAAGTGCTGCTAAGTGGACATCACAAAAACATTGAAGATTGGCGCAAACAACAATCGCTTGAAATAACAAAGAAAAACCGTCCTGATTTGCTCGGATAATTTCCACTCACTAAACAC
>CAZTNT010000096.1:0-3742 GCA_964614965.1 uncultured Lachnospiraceae bacterium
GGGGGCAAAGCCCCCACATTAAGGCACAGGCACGGCAAAGCCGTGCCGTGCCACTATCGGCAGGGCGAAGCCCTGCCTTATTGTGTATTACAATCCCACGGGCGAAGCCCGTGGGTGGGTTGGGTAACTGGCGAAACGATAAAAGAAACGATTTAAAGTATCAATTTTTAATACTTTAAACATTTTAAAGTATCAATTTTTGAACAAAACTAATCAAAAAGTGATACTTTAAATTTTTTAAAACGTGCAAAAATTGCATACAATCTAAATTGTTTAAACCATTATGTTTTCTATGTTTATAAGTAATATTGAAATATTTTAAAGTATCAAAAATTGATACTTTATTTTGTAATCAGTATGACATATGACTTTATATTATATATATATATATTATATAACTATATTATATAACCGAATTATATGACCGAAATAGTTGACTAACTTAAAATAATATGATACAATAATAAAAACAAAAAGAAAGGAGAATAAAGAAACAAATGAAAAGACAAGCGGGTAGACCAGTAATTTATAATAATGATTTTTATTTACAGATGTATCGGGAACACGAAGATTTTAGTATCAGTCAGATGGCAGAATTACATAAAGTATCATTGTCAACAATAAAAAACTGGATACGGAAAGGAAAAGAACTAACAAATGAACAACAGAAACAAGAACAATAGTTCTTTAAAACAAATGTTACTTGACTTAGAAAAAGTTCTTGTTTCTGATAAATCAAAAAATTCAATAGAAATATTAAAAGAATTAAAGACATTAACAAAATTACTTGAACAAAATGAAACATATATTTCAAAAACAGATAAAATCTTCAATTCACATCGTTACAACGACAGAAACATTCATTTTACAAAATTTAAAAATTATAAAAGATTACAAATCATAAAAAAATTGTCAAATTCAACAGTAAAAGTGTTAATGTATATGATACAAGTAATGTCACAAGAAAATCTTGTTGGTATAAAAGTTAAGGAAACAAATAAAGAACTAAATATGTCACTAAATACGTTTCGTAAGAGTATAGACGAACTCGAAACAAATGGTTGTATAACATTACTGTTTACAGGAAAAAAAGACGGAATAGGGTCAATTTATATGTTAAATCCTGAAATTGCAAATAACAGCAAATACGATTTAAGTGAAGATTTTAAAAAAATAACGTCTGAACAACAACAAATGAATTTTCGACTACTCAATGATTGTTATTCAAACGTTATCACATCTAAAACAATGTTAAACAATGAAATTATATGTTATAATTCAACGGAATTACAACAAACTAATAATAACATTAAAAAACAAAAAAATCAACAAAATATCGTAACTACGAATAGTTTTGAAACTGATGACGAAGAACTAAACGAACTTTTTGGAGAATAAAATGAGAACAATTATAAAACATACAAAGTCAATAGAAGAATACAAAGAAAAAAAGAAAACACTGGAAGAAAAAACGTTGCTACATATTTTGGAAACAAATAAAAGTATTGATGATGTTAAATGTGTATATTTCAATCATCAAAACAGAATTTGTATCGAGTTCCAGAACGGAGAATGTAAAGAATTATGAAAAATATACAAATAACAGAAGAATTGTTTTGTCATTTACTAAATTATTTTCTCTTAGAAAATGAAACAAATGAAAATTATGAAATAATAAAAAAATTGTTAAATGAAAAGTTAGACAAAATGACGTTACATACTCTATACACAAAGTACAAAACAGCTCCAACGGAAAAAGAACGAGAAAATGCAAGACAAGAATATTTGGAAAAAGTAGGTATACATAAGAATTTTCGATGGTAAAAATAAATGGTTTTCTCTTGGTGACAATTACAGCTACGTGACACGTAGCTGTTTTTCGTGTCATCAAAAAGATACTGTTACGTTACGGTGCAATGTTTTGACTGACGATTTGATATAGTTTTTAAATTGTGTTACGGTGCAATGTTTCAAATATCATAACATTACATTAACAGGTGGGGAGTTGAGAGGGGAGGGTGTAACCCTCCCCTCCAGCCCGTTGACTTATCAAAGATAAGTCTGAGGGCAGTTACTCAGACTTATTGACATAAGGTACAATATAGAATAAACTGTTATTAACAGAAAGGAGTCAATGATATGAGTAACAAATGTGGTATGCCGTGGATGAAACTAGATAGTAAAACTTATAGTATAAACAATGAACATCACGGAAATAACAAAGCTGTGATGTGCGAAGCTCTGTCAGAACGTTGGTCTAGTGACTCGGATTTAGATGTGTCAAAAACAAAAGATAATATATATATTGGTTACAGTAGTGGCTTGGAACTTTTTAACGATATTAACAAAGAAATGAAAGACTTATCTGAACAATTAAGAAAAGATGGTAAAAGAGGAATTAGAAACGATGCTATAACATCTTTTGCCGGAATTGTTAAACCAGATAAAGAATTTATAAATAAATTAACAAAAGAACAACAAATACAATTCTTCAAAGATAGTTTAGATATTTTAAACGATAAATTTGGAACAAATCAAAAAACAGGAATAAGAAACATAAGGGCAGCGGTAATACAATTTGATGAAGCTGAACCACATATGCATTATTTTGGTGTTCCATATGTTGACGATAGACTGTCAGCAAAAGCATTGTTTACACCTAAACTAAACAGATGGTTAAATGAAGAATTTCCTTTACTTATGCAACAACGTGGTTGGGATTTAGAACCTTGTAAAGACCCTAACGGTTACGACCCTGTCAAAGTAAAACAACTTAAACAGAACATTGAAATTGCGAAACTAACAAATGATGATGACAAAATAAAAGAAGCAACACAAGAATTTGAAAATTATAAAAACGAATGTATTGAACATAAGAAAAAAAGAAGAAAAGAACAAGGTTTAAATTCAAAAAAATACAAAGAAAAAAAAGAAGTTGAAAAAGCTGTTGAAAAAGCAACTGATGAAGCTCGTCAAAAGTTTAAAATTGTTATAGCTAAGGGAAGAGAAGAAGGTTATGAACAAGGCTTAAAACAGGGCTTGGAACAGGGCTTAAAACAGGGTTTAGAACAAGGTTTAGAACAAGGTTTAGAAATTGCTCGTGTAACAACGTTAAACACGCTAAATAGAGGTTTTAATTCAGCATATGAGGTATCATATCAACATTATGAAAATGTCTTTGATGACAAGATAAAACAATTAAATAAATTAATAAATACATTAAATGGTATGTTGAAACAAGAAAATAATATTATTAACAGTTTGACAGACTGGAAATATAAATTAGATGATATAAGTGAAGTAGAAGAACTTAAAGATTGTTTAAGAAATATAAAATTTAACAATGGTAAAACAGGTTTAGACTTATATGAGAGTAGAAAAAACAATAGAGAAAATAGTGTAAAAAAACAAAGTCAAAATTTACAAAGTCATTTACAACAAGAAATTGAAAAATTAGAAAAAATATCAGATGAATATGGTTTAACTGATAAACAACTAAATTATCTTAACAAATTATATAAACAACGTGATAACGAAACATTAAAAGAAAAAGAAATACAACAAACGAAAGAACTTTCTAATTATACAAAACAGACATTAAACAGAGTGTCAACATCAATAAAACAAAAAGGAAAAGAATATGGTATAGACATATAAATTACGATTTTTTTTTGTAATAGGGGGTGTGGGGGCAAAGCCCCCACATTAAGGCACAGGCACGGCAAAGCCGTGCCGTGCCACT
>CAZTNT010000097.1:0-1747 GCA_964614965.1 uncultured Lachnospiraceae bacterium
TTATTGTAATTTAAATTTTTTTTTGGTATAATAAATTTAATAATAAAACAAAGGAGGTTTCAATGGCTGATAATTTCAATGAAGAACACGAGCAACAAAATGCTGAAGAACAAGCTATGCTTGAATATGAAGCATATTTAAAACAACTTGAAAAAGAAAAAAAAGATATGCACACAAAACTTGTTCAAATTTGGATAGACCATGCTGTTGGAACCAGAAAAACCAAATTAACAAGTGATGAAGAAAAAACAGTTAAAAAAGCAAAACAATTTAAAGACAAACAATTAAATAAAGACATTAAGAGAATTGAAGGCGTTATTAAAACAAACAAAGAAATTAAAAAAACAAAACTAAAAATGAAAGGGATGACTGGTGCTCCACCACTTTTAACTTTTGGATTATATTTTGCATTGGGTTTGTTTTTGCTTATTGCGATTGTCGTAATCGTTTCGGCAATCATTGGTGGTCTTAACGGACTGTTTAACAGCATTTATGGTGTCAGTGGTGAAGATTTTTATGGCGTGAGAATGGTTTATGAAGATGATGAACTGGCAAGCAAAAAAATCATTGAAGATTATGTTGAACTTGTGGAAAAAAGTGTTGATGAAATTCAAGGAATCAACTCTGTGACAGTCGGAGAAAACACTTATTCGGTGGCAATACAATTAGAAATTACACTTCCAAGAGATGTTAATGAAGGAGAGGGATACAATTTTGATGAATATGATGAAGCAACATTCCAAACAGAATATTCGTTAGTTTACAACATTGTTTTGGAAATGGCAAAATCAACATATAAAGCAGATTATGAACATGATGAAGAAAATAGCGGTGCTGAATATGCAGGTCAATCATTGCTTGAGTGTGTTAATGGAATTAAATATTTTGGAATTGGAAATGCTGACGAAATAAAAACAATTTTAACAACAAACACAACATCCTTGTTAACAAACATTCAGCTTGTTTCAGTCAAAGACAGTGCTGGCACAGATGTTGCGGATGAAAGTGTTAAAACAGAAATATTAAATCAAATTAAAACTGATGCAACAGCAAAAATAGATGCCGTTGTTGAAGCAAATTCAGCAAGAGCTAGAAAATTGTTTGTTAAAGACTATATTTTGGAAGGTGATGAAGACCGCGTTTCTGGAGTTGAAAGCCAACAATATGTTGCAATAATTTTCATGCCAAAATCAAATGTTATGTTCTCCAAACTTTCATTTGTGATTGGAGAAACTGACCTTAATGAATTTAGCATATCTGTTAACGACAAGGAGCTTGAAACAGATGAAGAAAATGTTGGAATAGAGGAAGGTCAACAAGCTTATATCTATTCAACAAAATTGATCTTCTCTGAAACTGCTAATGAGTTCACAGATATTGACACAAATAATTTAAACGCGCTTTCAGAAGGTGTTAGTTTGTTTGATATTTTATCAATGGAAAATGTTGACCCATTAACTTATTTGGTGGAATTGGATGGGGTTTACACACTCAAGGCAAATGGTGTGGTTGTTAAAGTTGAAAATGACACACCGTTTAATATCGTGGAATATGAAACTAATTGGGTTGACACCATAGGGTAAGCTCGTATGTTTGATTTTGCTAAACGCGTTCGCTAAGTCGCAAAACCAAGCATACTCGCTTTAAGGTTAAGAGGTATTTATTCTTAAAAAATTGCTCGTAAATTTAGTTTTGCTAAACAAGTTTGCAAACGTAAACCTATGTCATACTGAGCGGAGTGAAACGG
>CAZTNT010000097.1:1847-2303 GCA_964614965.1 uncultured Lachnospiraceae bacterium
GAGAACCTCTTTGATTATGTGATGTTTCAACAAATTCAACATGACACATCTTGTCATTCCGAGGGCGTTCGTTCATCTAAACTTGCTAAACAAGTTTGCAAACGTAAACCTATGTCATACTGAGCGGAGTGAAACGGAGTCGAATGTATCTCACAAACGAAGAGAACCTCTTTGATTATGTGATGTTTCAACAAATTCAACATGACACATCTTGTCTTCAGCTCCTGTTCAAACAATTAGAGAAAGAGAATTGTGAACGATGAACGAAGTGCTATTTAATATAAAAAATTAAAAATAATTTAATTTTATTCTTGATTAATTCGACACAATAGTATATAATACTATTAATAATGTATATTGTCATTGTTGAGATTCACTCCACGCACTCGCAATGCTCGTTTGGTCGGAATGACAGCGTTGTCATACCGAGCGAGTGAAACGAGTCGAAAGTATCTC
>CAZTNT010000097.1:2403-3738 GCA_964614965.1 uncultured Lachnospiraceae bacterium
AATGCAAGTTTACGTATTGAGATAGCGGAGAGTGAAACGAGTCGAAAGTATCTCAATGCAAGTTTACGTATTGAGATAGCGGAGAGTGAAACGAGTCGAAAGTATCTCATAAATTAGCTAATCTGCATGACAGCAAGTTGCCCAATTAAGAGGCAAGAAAAATTCAAAAGAAAGAAAAGGAGAAAATATGTCAACTTTTTTAGCAGCGGGTGGAATTGTTGATACAATCACAGGTCTTATTGGTGGTTTATTATATCCAGCATTTAGCATTATTTTCTTATTAATTGACATTGTTCAAAGCGTTTTTTATTCATTTGCCGGAATTGGAAACGCTCAATTTGGTGAAGGGATAAAAGGATGGGGGCACTTCACACCAATAACAAATGACAACACAGGGGTTGAAGATGAAACTGGTTTGCTTTATTTCTTGATGAATAACAGCATTGTAAAAAACTTGCTTATTTCAATCATGGTATTAGCATTGTTTTTAATCATCATTTTCACTGTTATGGCATTCATCAAAAATGCATATTCAGCAAAACCAAAAGGTTGGAAAGAAATCATTGGAAACGCAATCAAAGGTTTGGCAAATTTCATTTTCCTTCCAGTTTGTTGTTTGCTTGGTGTGTGGCTTGGAAACATTCTTCTTCAAGCAATCAATGGTGCAACCTCCACAACTGAATCAGCAAGCATGAGCAGAAAATTGTTTGTGGCTTCGGCATATAATGCAAATTCGTTTAGAAATTATGATTTGGAAGCAACTGCAGATGAAGATTTGGTTGAACGTCTTGAAGGATTGAAAAACGGAAGTTGGAAAGATATTACATATCTTGAAACAGGAGAAAAGTTCGACTGGAGTGTGTTTGACAAATGCAAAACCAACGGTGAATATGCAGATGCTGTTGATGAAATGCATGCTCAGACAAATATCAACATATATCTATGGGGTAGTGTTGAGCATATGTATTCTCTGTTTGAAGTGAATTATCTTGTTATGGTTGTTGGAGGAGTTTTCATGCTTTATGTGCTTGGGTCGCTTGCCTTTGCAATGGTTCGAAGAATTTTCATTCTCCTAACACTTTTCGTAATTTCCCCAGGCGTTTGTGCTCTTTATCCGCTGGATGAGGGTAAGGCGGTTGGCTCTTGGGCTGGTGAGGTTAAAAAACAAATCTTATCTGCTTATGGTGCTGTTGCTGGTGTTAATATCTTCTTCTCTTTAATCCCTCTTATAGGTAAAATTTCTGTTTCTTCTGGTGGTTGGGGATTTGGTACGGATGATATAGTTCAAATCTTTATCTTCGTTGTTGGTCTCCTCTGCGTTAAGGAACTTATCGG
>CAZTNT010000098.1:0-3683 GCA_964614965.1 uncultured Lachnospiraceae bacterium
AGATAGGGATGAACAACTAAATTCATTAGAAAATCAAGTTACATATTTTGAAAAGTTTATAAAAGAACACAAGTTAACAAAAACATCTTTTTGCAAAAAGTGTGGGATTGTTGTTAATACATACAATAATATGTTAAAGGGAAGTTGTCCGCAAGTGATAACAGTGGTTAAAATTGCGAAATTCACAGGGCTTAAGTTACATGATATGTTTTCTTGGGAATAAGGAGTACTTTTCTAATAAGGAGATCCTTCGACTATGCTCAGGATGACATAACGTACTAAGGTTGAAGTCGTGATTACAATAGTAATCGTGCCAGTTAATGTTTTAAGGATAGTAAAGGGCTTGTTTAGTGACAAAAATTGTGTTATACTATAAATATGAGTATGAAGATTTTGTCGCCAGCTGGTGATTTTGAAAGTTTGAGAATGGCTGTTTTCAATGGTGCGGATGAAGTGTATCTTGGCGTTAAAGATTTTAATGCACGCAACATTGAAGGTTTTTCGCTCGCAACATTAAAAGAAGCAGTTGATTTTGCACATATTTTTGGTGTTAAAGTAAACTTAACAGTTAATATTTTATTTTCTGATGACGAAATGCAATCCGCTTTGGATTTGGTTGTGGATGCTTATAATCTTGGTGTGGATTCATTTATTATTCAAGATGTTGGACTTGCGAGTTTAATTCTTGAAAACTGTCCGCAGATTGAGATGCATGCCAGCACACAAATGGGAATTCACAATCTTGAAGGTGTTTTAGAAGCGGAAAAACTTGGTTTTAAGCGTGTTGTTTTGGCTCGAGAAACTCCTCTTGAAGAGATTAAAAGAATAAAACAAAATTCTAATATTGAAATTGAATATTTTTGCCAAGGTGCATTGTGTGTAAGTTTTTCTGGAAATTGTTATTTAAGTTCATATTTGCATGATGCAAGTGGAAACAGGGGAAAGTGTAAACAACTTTGCCGTCTCCCTTATTCTTTTCGATATAACAACAAAGAAATTAAAAATGGTTATTTATTGAGTGCCAAAGATTTTAATATGCTTGATAATTTAAAAGACTTAGAATCTGCCGGTGTTGATGTTTTGAAAATTGAAGGTAGGGCAAGAAGACCTTATTATGTTGGTGTTGCAACAAAAATTTATAAGAATGCTTTGAATGGTCAAAAGTATGATTTGCAAGATTTGCAACTTGCGTTTAATCGTGGTTACACTGCCGGATATTTCAATGGTAATGGTGATATAATTTCAAACAAACAAAATCATATTGGAATTCAAATTGGAAAAGTTGAAAAGTTTAAGTCTGGTAAAAAGTTTAACGAGATATTTGTATCGAGCAATAGAGAAATTTCTCCAAAATCAGTTTTGAAATTTTTTGGCGGTGGTGAAGAAATTGTTTTAACAGCCTACGACATTCAAAAAGTTGGTGAGTTTTATAAAATTACAACCACCCAAACAGTTGAAGTTGGAAATGCTGTTAATCTGATTTCTGATTTTGAAAGAGAGCAAAACTTGTTAAATGAAAAAGTAAGAAGAAAGGTTAAAGTTAAAATTTTTGCAAAAGAAAATTTGCCAATCAAAGCGGAATTTGTTTTAAATGGTGAAACACATGAGGTTGAAAGTGAAATTTGCGCAGTTGCTAAAAGTCAACCAATGAGCGAAGAAGAATTAAAAATTAATTTTAATAAAAGTGATTTGTTTGAAGCTGAACTAAGTTGTGAGATTTATAATGTTTTCTTGCCAAAACAAAAACTTAATGAATTTAGGCGTGAAGTTTTTGAAAAAATGAAAAACATTTTAATTAAAAACAAAAAAGAAAAATTAAATAAAATTCAATTAAAATTAATAAAAAACAATAAAAATATTAAAAAATTTACCAATTTTATTGAAATAAACAATAATTTTAAAGAATTTTTTGAAAATAATTCAAATAAAAAAGAAAAAAATATTATATATTCACCAAATAAATTTGATTTAAAAGATATTCAAGAATTTATTAAGTTTTGTGAAAAGGAAAATAAAAAACCATATTTAAATCTTCCAAATTTTGCGCTTAAGCAAGATATTGAGATGTTAAAAGAGATTGTGGAAACAACCAACATTGTAGTTGTTGTGAACAACCTATATGTGCTTAATTTTAACACTGAAAAAATCATTGGTGGTGGAATGAATGTGTTTAATTCTTACTCAGCCAATTACTTTAATCTTCCATACATTCAAGCGGAAGGAGATGGTTACAAAATGCCATACATGACTCTTCGTCATTGTCCAATGAAAGCAAACTTAAATGCAAATTGTAACAACTGCCCATATAAAGATGGGTATGAATATGTTATGCAAAATGGAAGAAGATTTAAGCTAAGAAGAATTAAAATGAGTTCGTGTACATTTGAATTAACCGATTAAAAAAGACTGGCTAAACTGCCAGCTCTTTTTTGTTTGTTGCTCTGTTTATCTCTTCAATTATTTGTGGGAAATATTCTTCAAAATCTTTGTAATTATCTTTTTGTGAATAATATTGTTCCAAACAATTTAAACAGATTTCAATATATTTAAATCCGCTATTTACTTCTTTTTCCAAACGTTCTTTTGCAAGTTGTTTGGTTTCTTCTGTGTCAATAATGTTTTTAAGGTAAAAAATTTCAAGGGCTCTAATAATATGTTCATTTATGATTGTTTCAACGTGTCCATAAGCTTTTTTAACCATGATATCCCAAATATCTGCAAAAGTTTTTCCTTTAATTGTTGAATATTTACTTGTTAATGGATTTATAATGCTGTGAGAAAACTCGTGGAGCAAAAGTGTTCCGTGATCTTGATCGCTTATGAAAGTTAATTCTTTTTGTTGAAATCTTTTTAAACCAATGTTTGAGTATGTAATATTATTATGATTAGTTCCAAAATTTCCATTGGTGGTGTATGGTAATAAATTTAAAACGAATTTATTGTTTGATTTATCAATTTTATAAAAATTAGAAATGAAATTTACAACTTTTTTCACATCTAATTTTGAATTGGTTTCTTCAATAATTTCATTGTAAAAATTATTGTTTGAATTATAATATTCATCAAAATTTATTGTTTTTGCAAAATTTGGCAGTTCATTCAAAAAATCCAAAACTAACTGGGATTTGTTTAATCTTGTTACAAAAGGATACTCATCAAGTTTATCATAAGTAAAATCATTATTAAGTTGAAGAAACAATGAAACAGGAGCATCGTATCTAAAACTCAACTCTTCGAAAATTTGATTGAGAAGTTGAATTGCTTTTTCATTTTTAAATTGATTAAAATTGTTAAATATTTTTTCTCGATATGCTTTATTTCCACACTCTTCAATTAAAAAACCATAGTTTTTGTTGTAATTGCTTATCAAAAGCATAATGCCTAAAAGTTCTGTGCGTTTATCAACAGTTATATCTATACTCATAATATCTCCTTAATTAGAGAGTATCACAAAATGTTTTTTGTGTAAATATATTTTTTTAAAATTTTTGCTTAAATTACATTATTTTTAAATTTTAACAAAATTTTTTAAAAAAACATTGACAAAAGATAAAATATGTGGTAATAATATTAAGTATGCAATGCATAAAATGATATATCGTTGCAGAAAAATTCATATCGCGGGATGGAGCAGCTCGGAAGCTCGTCGGGCTCATAACCCGAAGGTCGTTGGTTCAAATCCA
>CAZTNT010000099.1:0-3635 GCA_964614965.1 uncultured Lachnospiraceae bacterium
GTATTTTTGTAAAATATATAAAATATTATCCATTAATATTATTTTAATTAAAAATTTAAAATATTATAAAAAATAAACAAAAAAGAAGGTAAAAACCTTCAAATTTTATTAAAAATATAATATTTATTTAATTTTTTATCAATTTTTATTTATTAAATTCATAAATTGCCATTGCAACACTTATTGGCAAATTGAGACTATCTATGTTTTTGCTGTGACGAATGACAACGCTTTCATCAGCATCAAGCAGATAATTTGGAAGGCCTGTTGCTTCATTCCCAAAAACAAGGTCAAACTTTTGATGATGATTTTCAAACTTTCCTAATTCCTTTTTCCCATTAAGCATAAAGAAATATTTTTTATTAGTGTTAGATTGCAAATATTCTTCCATGGAATTATATTCAACAATGTTAAGACTGAAAATGGCTCCCATACTTGCTCGAATAACCTTTGGATTAAACACATCAACGCAAGGACGAATAATGATTAAATTCTTAAAATCAAAGCCCAACATTGTACGCATGATTGTTCCAATGTTTCCAGCATCACTAGGATTAACAAGAACAATGTGTTTATAGTCAACATTAAAACCTTTAAATTTTTTAAACACACCCACAACAAAACAATTTTCTTTGTCAACAATTTTGTTTATTGTTTTATCATCATAACGAATTGAAATATTCAGCTTTTCACAAAGTGTGATCAGTCTCTGGATATCTTCACTCATTTTTAATTTAGAATGCAAAAGTAAACAAACAACATTTTCAGGTCTGTTTTTAATCAATTCAAAAGTTGGGAAGGCTCCAAACGAAAAAGAATAATCTCTATCTTTATTATATTTTTCAATCTTTACAATTTGTTCCATATTGCAATTATATCATATAGATCCTGAATTTCAAATTATTTTAAACCTATTAATTAACTGGAAGATGAAGATGTTTGTCTTTATCCCAAAATCTTTGTTTCAAATCAACAAGTTTAAAGATGTCATTTTCACTATACAATCTAAAATGATTTATATCACAACCAATGTTAAAACCAAATGGGCGATATAGTCCACCAGAACGATGAGTATGTCCAAACAAATTCAACATATTCATCTTACAATCTGCGGGTTTATGGGTTAAATAGAAATCAACACCTCGCATTGTAATTGTGTGATTTTGATACACTTCTTTAAAACCTATCTTCAAACAATATTCTCTAAATAATTCAAAGTTGTTATTGAAATAATATCTAACAACTCTGTCTTCGTTGTTTCCCATAACTAAAACAACGTCTGCTTTCAATTTTTTTACATATAAAATAGATTTTTTCCAACCTTCATAACCTTCGCCATCACAATCAACAAAGTCTCCAATAACAAAAATTGTGTCACCTTTTTTTGCTTGTTTGTTCCAAGTTTTAATCACAAACTTATCAAACAATTTTGCATTTTTAAATGGTCTATTGTCAACTTCCATTGTGTAATCATCAGAAAAGTGTGTGTCGCTAGAAAAAAAATACATATCATCTCCTTATATTGTATATATTATCATAAAATGCAAACAAAAGCTATAATATTTAACAAAATTAAAAAATCCATCACTGTATGTGGTGTAATCTAGTTTCAAGGGGAGTCGAATCACTACACTACACTCGCTAAATTACTTATTTTATAGAAATTTATCAAATTATTTTACTCTATATAACTCAATATTACCACCTGAGATTTTGATGTTTTTATCTTAACTCTCTATTGGAATATTCTTTAATTAATAATTTTGCCACTTGTTCAGGAGTTTCTTTACAATCTCGCTCTAACCATATTCTGCAAATCTCTTTAATGCCAGCGCCAAAGAAACTTGCTCGATAAAATATTTCCAATTCTGTTATATTCTTATCAATATAAGATGTTCCTTTTAAATTGCCAACAATTTCTTTTTTTGTGTTTATTTCAGCAATTGTTGCATAAGGGATGCTTAAAAAAGCTTTATAGAAATATTTATTTATTTTCACAAACTCAAACATTTCAACAAAAGCTTCGTGTTCTTGCCTTAAACCAAAATTGAAAATTGAAGACAAGCTATGAGCAAATTTGCCCTCAATTTTGATAATTAAATCATTGATGTCATCATAGTGAGCATAGAAAGTGCTACGATTTATTCCAGCATGTTGACATATTTCATTAATTGAAATTTCCTCATATTTTCTATTTCGTAATAATGTTAGAAAAGATGTTTCTATTTTCTCGTTATTAATTTTATATCTTTTGTTGTTTTTTGTATTCATATCTCCTCATTTTATTATTCCAACAATTGTTTTGTTTTTGTTGTTTACAAATTTTTAAAAAGATTGTTTTATATTAAAAATTGTAATATAATTTGATTATTAAGTCAAGTGTTGGAATAATGCTTGACAATAAAAGGAGGAAAATATGAATAGAAATGACAAGTATATTGCACAAAAACTTCACACTGAATATTCAGAACAAAAAAGTTCGGAAGTTGATAAATTGTGTGCGTTAGATAACAAGGTGAAAGTTCCTGCAAATATTTTTGCTTACACATTTGGAATCTTAGGAGCTTTAATTCTTGGAACTGGAATGAGTTTGGCAATGAAAGTTATTGGAGACTTAATGGCATTGGGAATTGTTATTGGAGTAATTGGAATAGCTATGGTGAGTGTGACATATCCAATATATAAAGCAATTTTAAAGTCTAGAAAAGCAAAATATTCAAAAGAAATTATTGAACTTAGCGAACAAATTTTAAATAAGTAACAAAAAGACGCTCAAAAGAGTGTCTTTTTTGTTAGGGAATAGCGAATTTACATTTCTTATTTAGCGAAACTAAAAAACAAGGCGTTGCCTTGTTTTAATTGGTAGTCCCAAGGGGAATCGAACCCCTGATACCACCGTGAAAGGGTGGTGTCTTAACCGCTTGACCATGGGACCACGTGGGCACTTTGCCCTATTTAATCGTTTCAACAAGTGTGTTGAAACTTCATTTGTGGGCAAGTGCCCACGCTTTATTAAGTGGCAACTAAAAGTTTCCCCTTAATATAACCCCTTCCAATAGGATTTTATTGAAAAGGTTTAGGATTGAAACTTTGCACAAGTGCTTTTAAGTTGGTTGGTGGCGATGGGTAGAATCGAACTACCGATCTATCGGGTATGAACCGATTGCTTTAACCGCTGAGCCACATCGCCATATTAAACAAGTAAAGAATAACAAAAAATTTTACATATGTCAAGATATTTTTCAAAAATTTTTAAAATATTTATTTCTGTTCTTAATTGACTTTATTTTAATTTACTATATAATTAATTTTAGGAGTTCTCAATGGAAGAAAATAAATCTAAGGCAGAGGTTAAAATAGGAATAATTGGTTGTGGCAAACCAAGTTTAATTAACCTTGTGATTAAATCACTTGCGGAAGAATCAAATAATAATGAAAAGAAAATCAGTAAACAAGATAAAATTAAAACTTTAAGTTACATCGAAAATTCTATCATTAAATAAAAAAGAACGCAGATTGCGTTCTTTTTTTTGATTAACCACGAATGCCAAGTTTAGCTTTAAGGGCACGTGCTTTTTCGATGTCTTGTTCAGTTAAGTAGTCTAACAATTTCTTTCTTGTTGAAACCATTTTGT
>CAZTNT010000100.1:0-3567 GCA_964614965.1 uncultured Lachnospiraceae bacterium
TATTGTGCGTGCTAAAGAAATTTTGGAAGAAAGAGAATCTGATATAAAAACAGCTCCTGTATCTAAAGAAGTGCTTAAAATTGATACATCGGCGAATGTTGCTGAGATTGTGAATGTTTTAAAAGAAATGGATATGAATACAATATCTCCACTTATGGCGTTTGGAACATTACAAAACTTGGTTGATAAAGTAAAAAAATAAGAGAGAGGTGAGGTATGGCAAAAATTAATTTGCTTGATAGTTCGATATATAACCTTATTGCTGCTGGTGAAGTGGTTGAAAGGCCAGCGTCTGTAATAAAAGAACTTGTGGAAAACTCTATTGATGCTGGAGCAAAAAATATCACCATTGAAATTAAAGATGGTGGAATAAGTTTTATGCAGGTTTCTGACGATGGTTCAGGCATTGAAGAAGATGACCTTAAGTCTGCATTTTTGCCACACGCAACAAGCAAAATAAAAAATGCAAGTGACTTAGAAACAATATTCACTTTAGGTTTTAGGGGGGAAGCACTTGCTTCAATTTCTTCTGTTTCAAAGGTTACGCTAACTTCAAAAACCGAAAATCAAGAAATGGGTAACTCAATTACGGTTGAGGGTGGAAAGTTTGGAGATATCAAGAAAGTTTCGCACAGCAAAGGAACGGTTATGACAGTGAAAGATTTGTTCTATTGTGTTCCTGCACGTGCTAAATTTTTAAGAAAACCAAAGCAAGAAGAACAGGAAATTGCAAATATTGTAACAAGAACAATCCTTGCACATCCAAATATTAATTTTACATTTATTGTTGATGGAAAAAAGAAAATGACTTCGCTTGGCTCAACAGAAAAAGAGGCACTATATTCTGTCTATGGAAAAGAAGCGACTAATGAGGTTTTGGAAATTAATGCCGAAAGAAATGGTGTTAAAGTTTGGGGGTTTGTTGGAAAACCAACATACTCAAAATCAAACAGAACTTATCAAACGCTTATAATAAATGGCAGATATGTTGTGAACTTGACCGTTCAAACGGCTGTTAGCAATGCATATGGTGATTTTTTAATGAAGAGGCAATATCCATTTTTTGTTATTTATATTGATATGCCAACTGATGAAATTGATGTTAATGTTCACCCAAACAAACTTGATGTTAAATTTTTAAAAACAAATGAAATTTACTCGATTGTGTTTGAGGCGGTTTCAAGAGCTCTAAATGGTATGGATTATATTAAGGATATTGATTCGTCATATAATACTAGTTTTACTTTTTCAAAAAATGTATCAAGCAGAGCTGAAATTGATAAAGCGGGTGTAAATCTTAATCCATTTTCAACTGATTTTGCAAAACTTACTGAAACTGAAAAAGAGTCTATGACCGATACCATAATTGATTCGATGATGAGTGGAGTTGAAGGAAAAGAGAATATTTCAATCCGTGATAACTTTGGATTAGGGTCGAAGCTTTTAGAGCGAATTAATGAAAATATAAGTGGTACAAAAAATGGCTCATATGGCGATGATAAAACAGAAGAAGATGGAGTAGAAAAAATCATTAAAGAAACTACTCAAGATATACAAAATAATTTTTTGATGAGCAAACTTGAAGCACTGAGAGCAAAAGAAGTTGAACAAATGGATTTTGCAAAAGATGATTTCAAGATGATTGGTAAATTATTTAATACATACCTAATTATTGAGTGGGGTGACAATGTTTATTTAATAGACCAACACGCTGCACATGAAAGATTGATGTACGATAAACTGAAAACTGAGTATGAAACAGGTAATATAGTTATTCAGCCAATGTTAATTCCGTTTGTTATTTCGCTTAATCCAGAAGATGACCTTATTATAAATGATAACCTAGAAGCGATTAAATCTGTTGGTTTTGATATCGAAGAATTTGGTGAAAAAACCTATAAGATTTCATCTGTGCCAAGTATAGTTTCAAATATTGATTTCAATAAATTCTTCTCAATGTTTTTGGCTGAGAAACTTGGTAAATTAAAAATTACCGAAGCAGAACTTGTTAAAGATAGTTTGATGCAAATGGCTTGTAAGAGTGCAGTTAAAGGCGGTGATGACCTCACAAAAATTGAAGTTGAAAAACTACTAATGCAAATGAGTAAAAAAGATACAATACTATTTTGTCCACACGGTAGACCAGTTGTTGTTAGAATAACGAAAACTGAGGTTGAAAAGTGGTTTAAGAGAATTGTTTAAATAAATGTATATTTTTCAATAAAAACGATAGATTTTTGCGTTTTTAGAGAAGCATTGATAAATGGTGTATAGTGGTGTTAAAAATGTAAAATTACATCAAATATATTTAATAATTTACAATTAGGAGAATAAAATGTTTAATTTAGATGCATTAAAACTTGTTAATGATGCGGAAAAAGAATGTTTGGAGATTTTTGGCAAATTAGAAGAAATTGCTTTGTTTAATCAAAACAAAGTGCTTACTTCTTTCCGTGAATGTAATGTGAATTTATCTGACATTGCGTCTTCAACAGGTTATGGAAACGATGACAGGGCAAGAGTTAAATTGTCAGAAGTTTACGCTAAGGCTTTTGGTGCTGAAGCTGGGATTGTCAGTCCGTTGATTACAAGTGGAACGCATGGATTAACGGTTGCGTTATTTGGGATTTTGAGACCTGATGATATTATGCTGTCTATTACTGGCAAGCCTTATGATACTCTATTAGATGTTATTTTTGGTGAGGGTATTGGTTCACTTAAAGATTTTAAAATTAAATATGAAGACATTGAACTTGTTAACAATGATTTTGATTATGATCAAATTGAAGAAAAGATAAAAAATATAAAACCAAGAATGGTTTATATTCAAAGGTCGAGAGGTTATACATTAAGAGACTCACTTTCAGTTGAAAAAATTGAAAATGTTATTAAATTTATGAAGCAAATTAAACCCAATGTTTTGGTTATGGTAGATAACTGCTATGGTGAATTTGTTGAGATAAAGGAACCTTCTGAAGTTGGTGCAGATGTTATGGTCGGCTCTCTTATAAAAAATGCTGGTGGTGGAATAGCTCCAACAGGGGCATATATTGTTGGAACGAAATATGCAATAGAACAAATCTCATCAAGATTTATTGCTCCTTCAATTGGTCTTGAAGTGGGTTCTTATGCAGGTAGTTACACGCCATTTTTTCAAGGTTGTTTTTTAGCCCCACATACTGTGCTGGGTGCACTTAAGGGAAATATCTTACTTGGAAAGGTTGCTGAAAAATTTAATATTTCATCATTCCCAAAATTTGGTGAAATGCCTCATGACTTGGTGCGTTCATTTGAATTTAATGATGCTGACAAATTGATTGAATTTTGTAGAATGATACAAAGTTTGAGTCCTGTGGATAGTTCGGTTGTTCCATATCCTTGGGATATGCCTGGTTATAACAATAAAATAATAATGGCTTCAGGTTCATTTGTTCAAGGTTCTTCTATTGAACTTTCTGCAGATGGCCCAATTCGTGAGCCTTATATGTGTTATTTTCAGGGTGGATTAACTTATGAACATATCAAAATTGTTGCCATTGAATTTGCAACAAAGTATTTATCATAAGC
>CAZTNT010000101.1:0-3453 GCA_964614965.1 uncultured Lachnospiraceae bacterium
AGCAAATCTTTTTCAGTTGGTTTTCCATTTCCATTAACCATCATTTCGTGTTCTGATTTATTTGGAAGAGTTGTTAAGTCGTATGCAGGAGATAATTTGTATCCACCAGCAGTTTCATCGTATAAGAACGAGAAGTTTTTACCGTGATCATCTCTGTTTTTGTAGTAAACATTAAAACACATCCTTTTGAATGCTTCGTACATATCTTCTTTATCTACGCAAACGTTTTGAATAACCTGGAATAGGTGTCCATAATCCAAATTTGGAACTCTGTGTGTCGTTTCAAGCATTGCCGCTAGCGATATCATATGAACCTTTATACCATTGATTCTATCAAACCTCTTTGCGCCAAAGAAGCCACTGCAGATTTTGGAATCAAACAACTTAAACTCATTTACATTGATTCCACAATCCCTTGCAAGTTTGTTTGCTTTGTATTCTCTTTCGCCAATGTCTTTTGGATCTATCTGGCAAGGGAACTTTACAATCCATTCTTCATCGTTGTAGGTTATATGTGCTTTTGGTCTTGCGCCACCGCTTGAACCACCTAAATTGAATATACTATCTAAATCAACATTTTCGGTGTCATCATTAAGTATTTTTTCTGTTTCTTTTGCAATTTCGTCTAGGTTATAATCTTCGCTTACAACTTGCAAATTTCTGTTTGGTTCGTATTCAAGTGCACCAAGACCATTTTTGTTAATAATAGATAATTTTTGAAGTGGTGAAAGTTTGTCAAAGTTGATGCCATGTTTATTTAACATTCTTCTAACCAATAATTCACCCCAACCATCGGGCAATGAATCCCAGAATACACCAAATAATCCATTAAACTTTTCTGGTCTGTTATTTACAAAAACTTCTTTTGATAAAGGCAAAGAAAATGGAGAAATTGAAAATCCATTATTTATCCATTCATCATCATATTGGAATGCGATGTTGCCATTTTTAAGTTCTGCCAAATATCCAACGATTCGATTATTATACTTTACTGTTAATTTCTTTACTTCTTCAATCTTCATATTAATACTCCTTTAAGTTTGAGACAATCTCAGTGTTAAAAAGCATATTGAAATCTGCCAAAGCATTTAATGCGTTAGCAATCTTTAGAAGTGAAGTAAAAGAAATCTCACCAGTTGATTCAAATCTTCTGATAGAAGCATAACTAACTCCAGACTTCTTGGCTAGGCCTTGTTGCGTTAGTTTTAATTCCTTTCGTCTTTGTTTTACTTTTTCTATTATCCCACTTAAAACACTTTGTTCTGTAAGTGTGCGGACAAAATTATTTATATCATACATGTTCTTCATAATGCTCATATATTAGCATTTTTATCCATATCTGTCAACTATTTGCTCAAATATTAGCGTTTTTACAATAAAAAGGTCAACTTGCAAACCAACAAATTGACCATGTGATTGAGATTACCTACAAAGTTTGCAAAGAGTTGTTGAAATAGCAATAATTAGCATTTAACTTTTTTTATAAAAATATATTAAATATTGATACAAGATAAAAAGTATTGTGTTATACTTAATATAGTAAATTTGAAAAAGGGAGAAAATTAAATGTCTATTTATGGTTTTAAGATGAAAGACGCAAATGGTAATGAAGTTGATTTTAAAGATTATCAAGGTAAAGTTTTGCTGATTGTTAATACTGCGACAGGTTGTGGTTTTACTCCACAATATGCAGGATTACAAGAATTATATAATAAATATCAAGAACAAGGACTTGAAATTTTAGATTTTCCTTGCAATCAATTTGGACATCAAGCGCCTGGAACGGAAGAACAAATTGTTTCTTTTTGTCAAACCAACTACGGAACAACTTTTAAGCAATTTGCAAAAATTGAAGTAAATGGAAACAACGAAGCACAATTATATACTTTTCTTAAATCCCAAAAGAAAGGTGTGTTTGGAAGTAAAATTAAATGGAATTTCACTAAATTCCTAGTGGACAAAAACGGTAATGTTGTTGATAGATTTGCTCCAACAACAACTCCTGATAAAATTGAAGAAAAGATTAAAACTTTGTTATAGTTTAAAGAAAGAAGGATTGATAAGGAGTAAACATATGAAAATTACAGTATTAAATGGTAGTCCAAGAGTTAATGGAAACACAATGGCAATGGTACAAAGCTTTAAGCAAGGTGCAGAAAGCAATGGTCACGAAGTTGAAGTTGTTACTGTTGGAACAATGAAAATAAATGGTTGTATTGCTTGTGAATATTGCCATACCAAGGGAAATAGCGAATGTATTCAAAAAGATGATATGCAAAAAGTTTATAATGCCGTTAAGGATGTTGATATGGTTGTTATTGCTAGCCCAGTGTATTATTGGTCTTTCTCTGGACAAATGCAATCTACTATTACAAGACTTTATGCAATAGGCAAACCACCAAAAGCAAAAAAATATGCTATGATTTTAAGCTCTGGCTCTAATGGCGTTTACAATGCTTTGATTTCACAGTATAACGATGTAATAAGTTATTTTGGAGCAACAAACGCTGGAATTATAACAGCTTATGGAAACCAAAATAAAACTCAAGCAAAATTAGACGAAGCATATAATCTTGGCAAAAGTTTATAACTTAACCGAAAATCTTCAAAGTGCACCCAAAACCAAGGCGAATTGAGTTTAAATTCAATTCGCTTTTTGCATGTATCAAAAAAATAAAATATTCCCATATAGGAAATAAAATAACATAATTACTATTATTTTTTATTTAAAAGCATTGACTAGTTTAATTTTTATGCGTATAATAGGAAGTGTTATGGAGGACATGAATTTATGTTAACAGTAGATCAAATATCTAAAAAATGGGGTATTAGCAATAGAAGAGTTAGAGAACTTTGTTCGCTTGGAAGAATTGAAGGCGTTGTAAAAATAGGAAGAAGTTATTTAATTCCAGATGATGCTAAGCATCCGCAGGTTAAAAAAGCGAAAATTAATCAAGTTCTTAGCGAAAATTCGATACTAATTATCTGTAAAAATGATAACGCTGTTGCAAAGGCTATAGCACATAATTTTATTATTAATGAATATGATGTGTACTGTAATAAAAATTTACCACCTTTGGTAAAAAATCATAAAATAAAACAGTTTTCTTTAAAAAATATATCAAATTCAAATTTTAAACTAGTGATTTTTGTGGATGAGTATTACGAAATTGAAGCATTCAACAAAAATAATATTGCACAGATAGGCAGAAAAAGGCAAAAAGATTGCAAAATTTTACAAATAACATATGACAAAATTGATATTTCAAACCTCACTTATCATGGTAAAATATTTTTCTCTGAGAGCGGGGTTATAAAAGAAATATATAATTTATTACAAATGAAAATTGAAAACAAAATAAATTTACCTTTGTTTATCGAAATATCTAATTTTGACGAAAAACAAAATTTAATCAAAAAGTTTTCATCAATTCAAGATAGTTACAACTTCTT
>CAZTNT010000102.1:0-3374 GCA_964614965.1 uncultured Lachnospiraceae bacterium
CCCATTTCCTAGTTGGGTGACCGAAATGACATCCGGCTTCCAATAATTGTTTCATTGAAATTACTGACATATTAATTTTTCCTCCTGTTTGTCTCTTCCCTATTAATCAATTTGCTATGAACCAAAACTTAGATTATAAAACGACATTGTTCGACTTATCATTTCTCATAATCCACCATTCGGCAACAGACAAGCAATCATAATAGGTGCTTATTCATTGAACGTATATAATGTAACATAATAAGAAACGAATGTCAACCACTTTTGTCAAGTTTCTTTGCTTAACTGAATTTTATTCCCAAGAAAACATATCTTGAATTTTAAAATTGGTATATTTTGCCATTTTAACTACTGTAATTACATTAAGATTTTTACCATTTAATAAGTTGTTAAATGTTTTTATATTAATGCCACAATTTTTGCAAAACTGTGTTTTATTTATTTTATGCTCTTTCATAAATTTTTCAATAATATGTTTGTTTACTTTTCTCATAAAATCATCTCCTTTTTACAAATTGAAATTATAAAACGACACAATAATAACAAAACAATTCATAAAAGTCAATGAAAATATGAATACAATTTGTATTTTTCTTTAAAATTAAAATTTTAATTGTTAAAATTTACTGATTTGTTTAATATGATGATATGAAAAATTTAATTAAGTTGAGAAAAGATTTAAAATTAACACAAGCCGAAGTTGCTAATAAAATTGGCATAAGTCAATCTGGTTATTCTGCATATGAAAAAGGAAAAACATATCCAGAAGCAACAATTCTTATAAAATTAGCTGATTTTTTTCATGTTTCGACTGATTTAATTCTTGAACGAAATTTTAATGGAATTAACTTTGGCACTTTGCAAGATTGTCATTATAAAATAATTCATAAATTAGAAAATTTAAATGAAACTCAATGTGAAAAACTTTTAAGTTACATTGACGGCATAACAAATAATTAATAATGAAAAAACAACTCGTTTTGAGTTGTTTTTTTGAGATCCTTCTACTACGCTCAGAATGACAGGTAAATTATTTGTTGCCCTTATCTTTACCTTCTTCATCATCGCCGATAAGTGTTTTATAGATTGTGAGAACTTCGTCTATTGTTTCATCATCTCTTTCAATGTCGATTGTGCCTTTAAGTTCATCAATAACAAAAAGAACACCTTCACCCTCGTTCACTCCTTGCATTGGAGTTACAGGAATCATGATTGCATATAATAATCCTGTTCTCTCAAGAGGGATAACTGCCACTTGTTCAAATTCAATTGGTTTGTTTTCCGCATCATACAGTACAATATTGTCCATATTTTTTTCATCCAAAATTTGTTCAATTGGGTTTTTTGCTGTTAATTTATTATTTTTATTTGCCATTTTATTTTCTCCTATATTTTATTTTAACACAATCAACTTGTAAAAATCAACTTATTTAACCACCTTTAGCGAATTGAATAATACCAAATACTTAACCAAACCGCTTTTTCTTAGTGCGTAGTTTAATTATTTTTATGAAATTATGTGCATTTTGTGTTTTCCTTAAACGATTATGCTTGCAACTCAAAAGAAAGGGAAATACAAAATCACATCCCAGTAAAAACAACTAATGAGCTCCTCCATCTAAATAATCTTGTAATATGATTGAAGCCGCCACCGCATCAAGTTTTTCTTTTCTTTTTTTCCAATCGCGCTCTGTCTCTTTAAGCATTTCTTCCGCCATAAGGGACGACAAACGTTCATCAACAAAATTAACTTTAATTTCATAGTATTCTTGCAAAATTGCCATAAAATCTCTAGTTTTCTTTGCGATTTCTTGTTCCTCACCTGCCATATTCATTGGAAGACCACAAACAATTTCATCAACGCTTTTAGTTTTGATTATATCAATCAGATGTTGAATATCCGCCTCTTCACCTTTTCTTTTATAAGTTTCAAATGGACTTGCCAAAAACTTTGTATCATCACTAAGTGCAATCCCAATACGTGCCAATCCAAAATCAATTCCCATTGCTTTCATAGATATATTCTAACATAATCTAAAAAAAAATCCAATAATTTTGCAACAATTATTGGATTGATAAAATTGTCTATATTTCCAAATCACAGTTTGAATATTGATTTATTGGTAAAACATTTTTTCTTATATTGTATATAGCCTGATTAACAATTTCTTCTGCTCTACTTCTTGAGACATTCATTTTGTTAGAAATTTCTCTGAATGTCATTTCTTCACCATTGAAGCCAAATCTCATTTTAACAACCTCAACTTGTTTGCTTGTACATTTTCTAAACACTTTATTTAACTTTGTTCTAAAATCGTCCGTATTCAAATTTTTATATGAGAAAGTGTCACATTCTTTATGGTCAATATCCCAAATAATTTCATTTCTGCTCTTTGTGCTAACCACTCTTTGACGTGACAATGCATCTAAATAATGACCAACAATAAATTTAAACACTAAATGATTTGTTAATGATTTTTCATAAGAACAAAAAAATTCTGGCAAAGTTTCAAACTTTAAAACATTGTCGCAAAAGCATTCTATTGAAAAAGAAAGCGCTTCATCAAACGATAAAACTTCTTCAATATCATATCTCGCATATATTCTTGCCACTGCACGAATTGTTGAATAAATAGATAGTTCTGCTAAACGATAGAGTTGATTTCTATCGCCAGCATCAAATTTTTGTTTGATTAATGCATAAGAGTTTGGTGTTAACTTTTCAATGTTTTGATATAGAGCAAGACCTTTGTCTATATATTTGTTTTGCCTAACTTTACGTAATAAAGAATCTGTAGTAAACGTTGGCATAACTTTTTCTTTTGATGTATTCATATTACCTTCCAACAAAATACTACACCACTTTTCACAATTTGTCAATACCCCTTTAATAAAAATAAGTCTCACCAACATATATTTTGTTATTGGATAATACAAAAGAAAAATCTCTAATTGCTTAGAGATTATTGATTTATTCTTCTTGCTTTTTTACTTTGTTTGTTTGAGATTTGATTTCATCGCTAATGTCATCAATGATCTCTTTCCCTTTTTCAACACCCATTTCAACTTTATCAGCCAAACACTTGTTTGTTTTAACAGCAATTGCACCAACAACAAAGCCAAGACCCATTCCAATTAATAATTCTTTCACTTTTTCCTCCTTTATGTTACACATATTATTTGCTGTTAATGTAAAATTATGTAAAATTGAAACTTTTTTACAAATTTATTTTTAAATAAAAAAAGAAGAGCTTATAACTCTTCTTAATAAATTTATATTTCGTCCTCAAAAAAGTCGCTAAAAGTTGAGTTTTATCTACTTTTTAGATTTCTTCGTCTTCAAAAAAGTCGCTAAAAGCTGAGTTTTATCTCCT
>CAZTNT010000103.1:0-3369 GCA_964614965.1 uncultured Lachnospiraceae bacterium
ATTGTTGTGAAAGATATGCACTCTGTGTACTGTAGTTAGAAATGATAGTTTCCATAGTGTTAAATTGATTCCAATATCTCTCTTTTTCCTTCTCATACCTTGTATTAAGAATTTCAAGTCTTGATTCAATTCTTTGGAGTTCAGCATAAAGTGTTGATGTCTTTTGAGTAGTTGAAAGCTCTGTTGCACCAGCTATACGAACTAACTCACCAGGAGAAGACATACTAACTTTAGCAGTTGAATCCATAATCTTTGTAAGCTTAGATGAAAGACCGTTCTCACCGGTAAATAACTTTTCAACTTCTTCCATATTTGTTGAAAGTGCTGTTTTAAGAGCATCTTCATCAATAACGAGTTTACCTCTGTCATCCATATTGCTCGAGGTTTCAATACCGATATCGTAAAGTGCAATTGAAGAAGTATCAGAACGAGTGTAAAGGGCACTTCTCATATTCTGAAGGAATGTACGAATTGTATCATCACCATAGAGAAGACCTTGCTTTGCTTTTTCATTCCACTTTTCAATCTGACTTTCACTCATTTCATCTTCTTGTGCTGATGTAAGCGGATCATACTCACGATATGTAGGTTCAGCATATACATAACCGTTGAGTTTTTCAATCATTGCATTGTAATCTTCAACAAATGATTTAATTGTATTGAATACTGTATCAACATCACGTTCTGTTGAAACTGTTGTTTCTTCGTAACCTATTACATTACCAGCCGCATCATATTTTGCAGCGCTTACATCTGTAAGTTGTAATGTAACGCCTTCAATTGTAAAATTATTTGATGTTCTTGAAAACTCATTACCATTGATTGAAACGATAGCATCAGTACCAGCAGTAACTGCATCTGCATTAAGAACACCATCCGTAAAGTTATCAGCACCAAAAATCTTAGATAAGAAATCACCTGATGTTTCTGTAATGCTTATACCATATTTAGAACCTGATTCAGTTGCTTCAATTGAAAATGAATCTGAAATTGAAGAATATGAAAGCTTGACACCTGCATCACTCTTATTAACTGCACTGATAACTTCAGCGATTGTATTTTCGCCTGTAAACGAGAAAGACTCACCGTTAATTTCAAATGAGAAGCTGTCACTAGTTAACCCTATCTCACTCAACTTTGATGAAGTGCTTATTCTTGTTGATGCACCTGGATCAAAACCAAGTGCTGCAGCATTAGAACCAGTAACTTTTAATTCGTGGCCTTTTTCACCATTGAAATCAATTGCTAAGCTTATATTTTTAGCACCATCAACTTCAGCCACATTAACTTTTACATAACCACCGAATTTTTGTGAAACTTCTGTCTCTAAAGCAGTGATAACAGAATCTTCTGTTATATTACCGTCGACATCAGTAATATCTTCTGCTTTAAGAGTTATAGCTTTCTGAGCACCATCTAATGTAAGAGTAAATGTAAATTCGCCATTTGTATCAATTACTGACTTGATTTGCTCAACATTAACTGAGCCACCTTTGAGCACTGACTCGCCACTTACATTAACAGAGGACGTAAGCTTTGCTTTAGAAGCAAGCTGTTTTACGATAATATTCATATCTTCTGTAGAAGCACCTGCTGCAGAGGATATAATTTTAACAGCATTACCACTTGTAACTTTAGATGTCATTGCATTAAAGAATGCAGATGATGCTAAGTTATTAGTAGCACTTGCACCGTATGATGAATCAAAATACTTACTTGAAAAACCATTGATTGATGTAATGACATCACGATAGTTTTCTATTTTCCATTCAGTCTGGGTTTTTAAAGCATTTTGCTTATCAATTTTTGACTGTGTACCAGAGAGTAATTTTTCAACTAAACTATCGGTATCCATACCGGAAATTAAACCTGAAAAGCCATTACTTGAACTTGTACTGCTTACAGAAGATGTTGAATTAACGTTCATAAAAACAACTCCTTTGATAATTTTTAACTAAATCTTTATATCTCTTGAAATATTTACGGTTGTCAAACCACCTGTCCCATGAACAGATTTGTAATACCGTTGGGTTGCCGCTTCGCCACCCTGATTAAAGGTTTGAATTTTATTGAGTATTTTTTCTTTTTCATACTCAATTCTGTTTTTTATAACATCATCATTACGGTTTATTCTGTTTAACACAGCATTTACAGATAAAACTTCGACATACACTTTAGAAAGCTCTTCTGTTAAATCATCTTTCTCACAGAAATTATTCAAAACGCTTCTTATGCCGTCATCCATACCCGCAAACTCACGAAGCTTGTCATCAAGAAGCTTTATTTCATCAACAAGCTTTCCGCGCTTTTCAGTACATGCCAATAGCTCTTCCTGTGGAACAACAGCCATTGAATCTGTTATTTTCTCAACTTCTGAAAGAAGTTTGGTTTTTTCTCTGAGGCAAGCGATTACATCTTCATACAAAGACATATCGAACACCCCTTTCATCTTACTTTAATTTAGAAACCATTGATTTAAGGTTTACTTTAGGCATTTCAGTTGCGGCTTGTTTGTTTGCCTGAATTGTCTGATATAACTCCTCGCGCCAGATTTTACATTCCTTAGGAGCAGTAACACCCACTCTTACCTGATTATTTATATCAACTATTTTTAATTCAATTGGTTCTTTAAGACCTTCAACTTCTATTATTAAAGATTCGCCTTCTTTTCGGGTCAATAATAGCATTTTATTTACCCCCTTCTAAAATAGGATGTCTTACGGGGTAAGCCTGTTCTAATATTATCTGAGACGCAATACCTGATGTTGTATTTATAATAACAGGGCTTTTCAAATTAACTGTTGAATCATTAAAATTTTCTTTCAATGCAAGAACAGTCCAACATGCATAATCGCCTGCACCTAAGAGTTTTTCATCTTCTTCTGAAATTTCAGGCCTATAAAAATCATTAAATGTTGAAGGATTGAATAACAAGAAACAAAGACCTGGTTCTTCAAGAGATTGTAACCAGACAATTTGCTCACCAATTTCTTCATCGAAAATCAACGTGTATCTTGTGTAATCTTCAAATCCAAAAATAGGTTGCTTGAAAACGATTACTTTTGAATCTGGAATTTCTCTTTCTCCAAAATCTCTTGTTTTATAAATCATAATTTAAAATTCTCCTTGAAATTATTCGGCACTTGCATCGTAGTCAGGATCTGAACTTCTTGGGAAATAGTTAGGACCGCCGACATATTCAATATCAACACTTGCTCTCTGAACGACATTGAATTTAACACTACCAGCAATATATGTCATTGAACGATCAAGCTCCTGCCAGTTAATATCAAGCTCAGTAGGTGTATATTCCATATTAAGATCATTTGCTTGCCATGAAATGTTTGTACCAACACTTGTCATGAAGGC
>CAZTNT010000104.1:0-3339 GCA_964614965.1 uncultured Lachnospiraceae bacterium
TCCAATCGCTCTTTTGTTATCATAAGTTCTCCTTAAATTTTATTAAAATCTATAATTGAGTCCGACTTTATTTTTTTATATATGTCATAGTTTTCTATTCTATTGACATATTGGTTATTAATTCCAGCCCACTGAATGTAATCTTTAATTTTTTCAGGTGGTGGGTTATCGTGTCTCCAAATATCAAACTCTCTTTCAAGTTCTTCTTTTGTGTAGATTATTGAATTGTAATATTCATTACTCATATTATCAGTTCGCATCACTCACCTCGTCAATATCAAAACCATATTTTTCTTTAATTTTATATTCAATGTGTGGTCTATAAGTATAATAAACATATTGTGCCATATACCATAAATCAGTCATTGATATTCCGACCTTTTTGGCTTGCTTTTGTAATAGTTCACTTGCCATAAAGTCTTCGTAAGAGTTGTAGCTAGTTTTTGCAATTTGAACCAAAGCATTTTCAATTAAATGTTCACTTATCGTCATCACTCACCTCTCTCAATTTGGTCTAAAACATTATTGATTTTTTCAAGAGTAATACAAATATCTCCTGTTGGTAATATTTCACAACTTGTTCCATCAACAATTTTCTCTTTAAATTCCTGCACCACTTTCTTTCGTTCTTCTGCAAGTCGGTCGGATAGTAGTTTGAGTGGACAACTGGCAGGTCTTTCATTGTTTCTAATTTCAGAACTAACACAATCTTTAAGACAATTACACCAATCAAAAACACTTAAACAGTGACACCCTCTACAATTCTTTGGCAACTCATCTACATAAATGTTATTCATCTTCCACCACCTCAATTTTAATTTTTACTGGTTTGCAGTTATGATTAGTGCAAAAGATTGATTCTAAAAGCCAATAATTAGTTTCTTTTTTATTTATAGCAATAATTGCGTTTTTTATATATTTGGTAAAATAATATTTACCATTGGTCATTTTTAAGAACTTTCCATCATCTCTTTGTATAACCCAAGCATATTCAATGTTATTCATCTGCTTTACCTCCCCACTGTGAAGCCATTGCTTTTGCTATTCCTTCATAGGTTTTTGACCTTTCTTTTGATTTATTACTACCTAGCCACCATATTCTTGCTCGTTGTTTTATTGGCAGTTTCATCATTTCGTTATAAACATTATTGGTTTCTTTAAGTTTAGGCAAACCCTTTAGCCATAAAGAGGTTTTTTTCTGTTCCATATGACCGAATTGATATGGATTTATTATTTGGTCTGGTTTTCTATATCTTGTTGACATAATACAAATTGGATTTTCAACACAAATTTTATCACAATCTGCATTAATAAATTTCATAAAAAATTCCACAGCTTCTTCTTGCAAATATAAGGGTTTAACTCCTTCTTTAAACCATCTAGCACCACTAACTGCCAAATGGGTACAAGGTGGGTGTGCAATAAGTAAATCCCATTTCCCATTGATTTCGTGTTCTGTTCCGTCCATTGTTTCAAACTTACAATTTCCATTGATTAAAGGTAAAACATCTTGGCAGATGTGCCACTCTGGGTGTCCACCACTACATTCCATTAAATCACAAGAGTATGCTTCGTGTCCTAACGCACGAAATTCTTTGCATACTGCTTGACTTTCTTCACAAGCAATTAAAACTTTCATCTGCTTTCTCCTCTTCTGCGAAATAATAAAACGATATATTTTCTAATTTTAAAAAAGTTCCAATTCTTCGACCTTTGTCACTAAACTCTCCATAATATCCACTCTGAGGTTTTGTTACTGTATCACAATTTTTTATTGTGTGAGAAGTTCCATTATTAAAAACAATAATCAAAGCCATACTACTTTTCTCCTTTGAGTGATTTGATTTGGTTGTCGATTGCATCATATACACCAACTAAATCAGGTGTTTCAAAATTTATTGCATTTTGAACTAAAATTTTCACTTTTTCCAGTTCTGCGATTGCTGTTTGGTTTTGTGATTGTTGCAATCTTACAGCTTCATTCTTCCACTCTTTCATTTCTATAAAAGTTTCCGATTGTCTTTTTACCAAATCTTTAATGGACTTCTCTTTCTCTGCAAGTTGCTGTTTGAGTTGTTTTACATTTTCTGCTAAACATTTTTCACTGCTTTTTAATAATGTCACTTGTTTTTCATAGTCAAAATTTTGCAAACCTAATTCGTGTGATATTTTGTTTATATAGCCATAATCTTCTTCAATTTTTTTTATTCTATTTGTTAGATTTTTTATACAATTTTCTGCCAATAACTTATTTTCTTCACTCTCTGCAAGTTGTTTTTTAAGTTCTTGGATTTCACAAAATTGTTCATAGTTTTCGTGTTGTTTTTTGTCAAACAATTCACAATAACCCTCTGCAATTCTTGTTTTTTCGTCAAGTTTGGCTTCTAGGTCGGCGATTTTTTGGTCTTTTGCTTTGTTTTCATACATCAACTTTTCAATCCTATAAACAAATGGTCTTACAAATTCTTCACACCCTGTTGCTGTTTTTGGCACTTCTTTACCTTGACACCATCTTTTAAGTTCTTCCATTTCTTTATGTAATAAATTAACAAATTCTTGTTCGTTATCCATTCTGTATCTCCCATTATTAATTTAATAAGTTCCAAAATCTCTTAATATATCTAACAACCATTCTCTTTGTTGACAATTAAGTTTTCTAACAAAACTTTCTAACTCTTTTCTGCTCATTTCTGTATCTCCCTTAACTTTGCTTTTACTTCGGCTTCGGTGGCGAAACAATTTTCTTCAATTTGATAAGTCATATCTTCCCAGTTGCCATATACTATTCTGTTTTCTTCTTCTGCTTCTCCACGATATATTTCAATCTTGTTGATTTTAAATTTAATAATTTTCATAAACTTAATGCACCACACCTCTTGCCCAATCTTAAACTTTGGCTCAATGCAGTTCGCTAGTCGGTGTTCTAACTCTTCAATTTTTGGTAGATAAATATTTTGTGCCTCTATAAAACCTTTTGTTTCTAAAATAGAATGATTTTCTTTATCGTATGCCTCTTTGTGTAGTTTCAATAATGTCTTAATACTTTCTGTGATGTCATAACCTTTGACAAAATACTCATATTCTCTTGTCTTGGCATTGTATTTTTGAATCACACTTGCTTCTTTACTCATAACCCTTTCACCAAATCTTTCAGCATCATATCCAGGCTATCCCATGTCACATTAATATTAAACTTCGCACCTGATATGAGTTCGACTTCTATTCTTTCTTCATAAACTTCACCAACACATTTAAGACTTTTTATCTCAAATATGCTAAATTTACTCAATAATTCACTTAATTCTTCAATAAATTGCGATTTTTCCTTCCAAATACTAC
>CAZTNT010000105.1:0-3329 GCA_964614965.1 uncultured Lachnospiraceae bacterium
GTCATGCATGGCCCGCATCTGGGCGGTCATCCAGTCTGCCTCCAGCTTATATGGGAATAAAAATGGTCTTTGGCTAAGGAAACGTTTAAATTACATAATAGAATTGCTTAAAAATCACTATCATGCAACGAAAATTATTATTGCATGTAACACTGCATCAACATGTTTGAATGATTTGCATGACGATAATGTGATAAAAATGAACTTTGATATAAGCAAAAAGTATTTTGCCACAAAACTCACAAAAAAGAATTTAAAAGGTTTTCATGTTATTGCTGACTCAAGTTTGGCAAAGCAAATTGAAGTAAATATTTTTAATGATAAGAAACTTGATAAAATTGTTAAAAATCATATTAAGATTCACAAATTATATGAACATCAAGAAATAGTGTTGGCATGCACTCATTATGAGCTTGTTAGTGATAAGTTCGAAAAATATTGTCCAACCACTAAAATTATAAAAAACAGTTCTATGGTTATAGAATCAATAAAAATTGAATCAAATAATGAGCTAAATATATATGTTTTGCTTTCGAAAAAAAATAATAAGTTTGAAGATACAATAAAACAATTAATAAGGAGTTAAATATGTGTGGAATTTATGGATGTGTGGGGAAAAATGCTTATAGCAATGTGATAAAAGGTTTGAAACTTTTGCAATATAGAGGATATGATTCTTGTGGTGTTGCATATTATAAAGATAAATTTATAATAAATAAAGCTATAGGAACACTTGACAACTTGCCAAGCGTAAATGAAGAAACACAAATAGCCTTTGGGCACACGAGATGGGCAACTAATGGTATTGTAAATGTTCAAAACGCACATCCTCATGTATCTTTTGATAATAAGATAACAATAGTACATAATGGAATCATAAAGAATGCACACATTATAAAAACAGATTTGATTGATAAAGGAATTCCTTTTTATTCTGAAACGGACACAGAGGTGATTGCAAACCTCATTGCGTACCAAATGAGGAATAAACCGTTAGAGGAAATTTTATCTTCAATTTTTGATGAACTTGAAGGAACCTTTTCGGTAATTATTGGGACAGATGCAGGAGATTTGTATTTAATAAAAAAATTTAGTCCACTTAATGTTTTATTAATGGATAATAAAATATTAATATCCAGCGATATTACAAGTTTAAAAGATGGAATGCTTTATACGCTTAAAGACAATGACATTTTAAAAATTTCCGAGAATAAAGTAACTAGAGTAAATGACTGCAATGCTATCAATTATATTAACCATAAAAATCAGCTAAAAGAAATAAATCTAAACCATTATAAGTATTATATGGAAAAAGAAATATATGAAACACCTGCTTCAATATATAAAACATATAAACATTTAATAAACAATAATGTAATAAATAAATTAAATGAATATTCAAAAATAACACTCATAGGATGTGGAACCGCTTATCATTCTTGTTTAATTGGTGAGTACTTATTTAAAAATGAATTAAATAAGGAAGTTGAAACCTTATTAGCATCTAACTACATTGTTTCTTCTAAGATAAACAATAAGCATTTGCATATAATTGTAAGTCAAAGTGGAGAAACGGCTGATTGCATCAAAGTTGCAGAGCAAATAATAGCAAATGGCGGTAAATTTTTATTGATTACAAATGAAAGTCAAAGCACAATTTCGAAAATGACAAATTTACATATATTTACACAAGCTGAAAAAGAATTTGCAGTTGCAAGTACCAAAACCTACTGTTGTCAAGTTTTTGTTTTTGCTTATATTACTAATAAATTGAAAAATCCGAATTATAGCTTAGACATAGATGATTTTGTTCAAAATTTAAATGATTACCTAATCAATATAAATGTTTGTGAGGTGGCGGAACAATTAAAAGATACTGATAAATTAATTATGATTGCAAAAGGTATTGATTATCTCACATTATTAGAAGCAAGTCTTAAAATTAGAGAGATTGATTATATTTACACACTGCCTATGTATGCGGGTGAACTAAAACATGGCACATTATCATTGATTGATAAATTTAGCATTGTTTTAGCTTTTAACACAGACAATGATTCCTCAACTTTGCAACACGCAATTAATGAAATTTCTTCAAGAGAGGGTAGGGTTATTTCTATTGCTTCTAACATACCATCAAGCGTTGATAGATATTTTAAACCAATTTATGCAATCATACCTTTTCAATTGCTAAGTTACCATATTGCACTATTACATGGTCGAAACCCTGACATGCCAAGAAATTTAGCAAAAAGCGTTACTGTGGAATAACACTTACAAGCCATTTCTTTTTATTTAATAGCATTTCGTTGTTGAATAAATTGATTAGGTAATCTTTAGGTTTAATTTTTATTACATCACTTATGATTTCGTCATTTTGATTTGTCACATAGTATTCAATAAAATCATAAGTAAATATTTCATTATCAGTGAGGGATATAAATCCGTTTTTATCTTTAATTGTTTCAAGCTTAATTAAACCTTTATTTGATTGTTTATAAACGTTATAAACACAGTTTCTTTTAGCATTAAACATTAATGTAGACCCATATTTGTTCACTTCAAGATTTAAGTTAAATAATGTGTTGTTTTGGGCTATTTTTGGCATGTTATTTACCTTAAAGTAATCAGAATCAATATATCTTTCAATGCTATGATTTGGTTGAGTTAGAATGTGATTATTTTCTAATTCAACTAAGTCAAAATTCATTTTTTCTACTCCATCAGGAACAACAAAATCTTGTGGTTTAGTTGATTTATATAACATTTCACAAATATTTTTGTTTATCTCTGTTGGTTGAGAAGAGCTTAGCATGTTGTCAGGTAAAATATTGTTATCAATGTCTGCAATCCATGTGAGCATTGAATGTTCAGTGGTGTATGCAATGTTATATAAATCAGTATTTCCTTGCGCTATACTTGCTGTACCAGTTTTACTTGCTATTGGTAAATTTAAAGTTTGAAATCGTTTTGCGGTTCCCGTGTTGGCACAATCTTTCAAGATATCTGTGATTAGAAAACAACTTTCTTTTTCACAAACATTTATTGAATAATTGTCATGTGAATAGACAACATTGCCATCCTCATCTAAAATTTTATTAACAAAACATAGTTTAGAGTAGTTCCCATAATTTGCAATTGTATTATAAGCAGCAAGCAAATCTAATAAATTGACTCCATTTTTCATTGCTCCCAAAGCTAAGCTTAAATTAGAATCACTGTTTGAAATGTTAATACCTAAATTAGAAAGCATTTCCTTAGATTTTTTTAAGCCTAAATAATCCAATGCTTTAACAGCAGGAATATTTAAAGAATTTGAAAGAGCGTCT
>CAZTNT010000106.1:0-3292 GCA_964614965.1 uncultured Lachnospiraceae bacterium
TCCTACAAAACTTGCGGATTTAATAGAATATAATTATGTCGAACTTGATGATTTTGTTGTTTGGAGAGTTTATGATTCAGATAAAAAGAATCAAAAATACATTGAATACTTTGCAAACAAGAAAATTGATAATATGAGTAGTGTTTCAGAGGGGGAAATTTATTATGCGTGGAACTTTAAAAAAGATGAATATGTTTCTTTTACGTTACCATATTCTATTTTGCGCAATTTTGTGCCCTATAACAATAAACTAATTTCATTTGATTTTGATGCAGGTGGAAAATATCCTCATTCAATAAATGTCTTTGATATGAATAAAAAAACATTCACTACAATATATCAATCTGAAAATTATATCTCTTCACATAGTAATGTATGTGATGGTAAATTATTTTTTTCTTGTGATGATGGTAATATTATAATTGATATAAAATCACAAGAAGTTAAAAAAATACAAAATAACGTACACTGCTTGTTTAAGAACATGACACTAACGTTACGTGGTGAAAAATATTCTAACAAGCGAAAAGTGATATTTGAAAATATTTCTAGTGGTGAAATCTCAGAAAAAGAACTAGGATCCTTTTCACAATGGTATACGCATTGGTTTAATAATGATGAATATTTTCTTCTTATGAGTACGTGTATTCTTGGAATAAATGCTAAGAGAGAAATAAAAAAATATTATGATATAAATGCGAATGATTTTATGAAGAGTGTACATGATGGGGAAAGTTCGAAATATTTGGTGTTTTATGAAGAAAGATACAATTTTTTAAAAAAATTATACGTGTTTGATAAGCAGAATAAAACATTAAGCGTCCATAATGTTGATGACATGTATATTTCGGATATGAAAGCATATGTGATAAATAAATTCCTTTATTTTAAGGATAAATATAAAAAATATAGGATAAATTTATCAAAAGAATCATTTGAGAAAATAGAAATATAAAACGGAGGACAAAAGTATGACATTAAAGGAAAATCTATCAAGATATTTAGATGCGGGTTTTCCGATTCTGTATATCAACAGTTTCGAAGAATCTAAAATTGAAGAGACAATTAAAGAGGTTGCTGATCGCAGAACTGTTGGAATTTGGAGTTTAGCGTCCGGTTATGGTGAATATTCCACAAAAACTAATCAATGGGAAATGCCTCCTACAAAAGATGAAAATACGGAGATTGAAACGGTATTGAGCAATAAACTTTCTTTCGAAAGTGATTTAGAAAGAACCATTTTACTTATAAAGGATGCACATATTATATTGGAAAATCCGCAGGTAATCGCACTGCTTAAAGAAATTTCCAATAAAATCAGTGCAGATTGTGATAGTTGTATTGTTTTAGTTTCTCCCGTGGTTAAAATACCGGTAGAACTTGAAAAATACATAACTATTTTAGAAAACGATTATCAAAGTTACGATGATATATGTAAAGTAGTCAAGGACTTTGTTAATGAAAACGGACTGCCTGAACTTAATGCTAAATTACTCGAAGATTTTGCAATGGCGTTCAAGGGACTTTCTGAATTTGAAATTCAAAACTTACTTGCTCTTGCGGTTGCCGAAGACGGTGAACTTACTCGAAAGGATTTATCATTGATTTTTGAGCAGAAAAAGCAGATGATTTTAAAATCCGGAATTCTTGAAATGATTCCTCTAAAGGAAAAAATTGAAGATATAGGTGGTTTAGAAAACCTTAAAACTTGGCTTAAACGTAAAGCGGCGGTTATTAAAAACATTAAAAAAGCAGAAAACTTTGGTGTTGATATGCCAAAAGGTGTATTGATTGCCGGTGTTCCTGGTTGCGGAAAATCACTATGTGCAAAAGCGGCGGCAAGTTTATTTGAAGTGCCGATTCTTCGTCTTGATGTCGGTAAACTTATGGGTAAGTACCTTGGTGAAAGCGAATCTAATTTAAGAAAAGCAATCAGCCTTGCAGAAGCCATTTCTCCTTGCGTACTTGGGTTGATGAATTAGAGAAGGCTTTCGCAGGTATGGGAAGTGATGGCGGTCACGAAGTCACAACAAGATTGTTCGGTACTTTCCTGACTTGGATGCAGGAAAAGACAAGTACAACCTTTGTGGTTGCTACCGCTAACGATATTACGAAACTTCCACCTGAACTTCTTAGAAAAGGTCGTTTTGATGAGATTTTCTTTGTTGGATTGCCTAAAGATGATGAGAGAAGAAAAATATTTGAGATTCATATTTCAAAACGAAGAAAACAAGATGCTTCATCTATTGATATTAGTAAACTTGTTTCATTAACGAGCGGCTATAGCGGTGCGGACATTGAAGGTGTTGTTAGAGAAGCTATTGAATATGCTTTTACCGAAGATGCTGATGCATTGACAACGCAACACATTGTAACTGCAATAAATAACACCAATTCTTTGTCTGTTATTATGAAAGAATCCCTTGATAAAATGACACAAGAATATGAAAAACGTAAATTGAAAAATGCGGCAAGATAAGGAGAGATAAAAATGGAAGAAGCTAAAATTATCGAACCTCAATTTGAAGAATTAACTGAAAAGGAAGCAAAAGAATTTAAAAAGTTGCTTTCAAAATTTGTTAAGTCTTATGAAAAAAAATCCAATGATGTTAGCGATAAGGATTGGTTGAAACAGCAGTTTATAGAGGAACTTCCTAATCTTACAGAAGAACATGTTGACAAGTTGGCAACTGAAACAGTTGATTCTATCAAGGAATATGATGATACCCTTGCATCGGTCAATAAAGCAGCAAAGCAAGGTGTAAGCAAAGAACAGTGGATGGCTAAGAACATCTCAAACGCAATGATAGGTTCCTCTATTGTTGAACAAGGCAAATACTTAGACACCATTAATGAAACATTAAGTACCGCAAATGCTCAAATGCAAGCGGTGATAACAACAAAAGCCAGCGACCACACGGTAGTAAGTCAAAATATGAACTTGGATGGCTTTATTGCCGAGCAATATCATGTTAATACCTTTAATGCTAATGCGGCGTTGCATAAAAGCAAATACATTGCTGAAGTAAAAGTTCCGCAAGATGGACAAACATATGGTAAGAATTCGGTTGATATTGTTATTCGTGGTTCTTCAGATGCAACGCCTGTTCATAGATACCAAGTAAAATATGGAGCAAATGCAGAAGAAACAATCAAAATGCTTCGTGACCACGGTGATGTTACCAAATATGGTAATCAGCAAATTGTTGTTCCTCCGGATCAGGTCGAAGCTGTTCAAAAAGCATTTCCCGGCAAAAGTGTAGTTTCACAAATAGGTGGAACGGATAAAGTT
>CAZTNT010000107.1:0-3182 GCA_964614965.1 uncultured Lachnospiraceae bacterium
TTTCTGCATCTAAATCTGTTTGTTCAGTTTCCCCATAATCTTTAAGGGCTTCATGTGCATCTTCAATAGTGGTGTGAGTTTTTCCAAGAAGACCGCTAAAGAAAACAACTTTTGAAAGGATTCCTTCCATTTCACGAATATTTGTTCCTGTTTTTTGTGCAATAAAATCAACAACATTGTCATCAACAAGGTAACCTTCTTGGCTACACTTCTTTTTAATTATGGCAACTTTAGTTTCATAATCTGGTTCCTGAATATCTTGAATAAGACCAGAACTAAAACGAGAACGTAATCTTTCCTCGAGTTCGCTCATTTCTTTTGGAGGGCGATCAGAAGCAATAATAATTTGTTTGTTGTTTTGATAAAGTTCGTTATATGTATTAAAGAATTCTTCTTGTGTGCTGATTTTTCCACGGATTGATTGAATGTCATCTACCATTAGAACATCAACATTACGATATTTGTTTCTAAACTCTTGATTTGATTTTTCTTTACTATTTTTAATTGATTCAACATAGTCATTTGTGAACTTCTCACAGGTTACATATAAAACATTTAATTCAGGTCTATGTTCATTTAAGTAATTTCCAACGGCGTGGAGTAAGTGTGTTTTTCCAAGACCAACACCAGAATAGATGAAAAGAGGATTGAATTTTTGGCCAGGGTTTTCCGCAACACTTTGCATTGCTGCACACACCACTTGGTTTGATTTACCAACAACAAAGTTTTCAAATGTATATTTTTTGTTAAACTTAGACTTTAAACTTGGTTGATCTTGCATTATTGTGTCAAGTTCTTTTTCTTGTTTACGAATGTTTTGTTCATATTCTTGACTTTCTGTGATTCTAACAAATGTGTAAGGTGTGAATTCTTGGCGAACACATTTTGTTATCTTCTCAAAGATTCCTGGTTGATTAGCTGAATTTTTTGCGTTAACACCAGGGGCCATTAAAATCAATTCATCATTTGCATATTGAATTGGGGTTAAAGTGTTAATCCACAAATCGAAAGTTACAGCATTAACTTCGTTTTCAAGTTTGTTTAAAACTTTTTTCCATTGGTCAAGTAAGAACATATTTGCCTCCTAATTATTTTTAGTATAAACTATTTTGATAAATATGTCAAGAGCATTGTGGATAACTTTTAGTGTCGACATTTTTTATTTTAGATGTTGTAAAACACCGAAAATAAATAAAAATTTATCAAATTTGAAGAAAAAACATTGGATTTGAATTAAAATTTTCAAAATTTAAAACAAATTTCAGAAGAAAAAAATAAAACTAGTAATAAAAAATTTTTTATAAAAACAAAAAAATTAAGTTGTCCACTTTTGCACCAAACGAGTTATCAACAGATTTAAATGTTTTTTATTACTTTATTGTCATCCTGAGCGGAGCGATAGCGGAGTCGAATGGGTCTATATAATAAAAATCATATAAGGATAATAAGATTGATTCTTCGCTCATATATAACAAGGCGAAGTGTTTATCACTCGCCTTACTGCACTCAGAATGATATAAGAAGACAAATAAAAAAGTGCCGAAGCACTTTTAAATAACCTTTCCGTTTGAGATTTCTTTTTTATTATATGGAAGAGTTGTGTTTGGAATGGCGGTGCAAGAAATGAAGGTTTGATATCTGGTTATCATGTTTAAGAGACGTTCTTGCCTTCCTGCATCCAGTTCGCTTAACACATCATCAAGAATCAGAATTGGATATTCACCAATCTCTTCGCGAATAACTTCCATAAGAGACAACTTAACAACAAGAGCAACAGTTCGTTGTTGACCTTGGCTTGCATAATGTTTAGTATCCATATCATTGATTTTGAAAATAATATCATCTCTATGTGGACCAATGGTTGTATACCCTAATTCAATTTCTTTTTCAATAGATTGTTCAAATTGTTTTTCTAAATCTTCTTTAATTGATAAATTTTCTTTTAATGAATACGAATAAGTTATATCTAAATTTTCCGTTAATGTTATAGTTTTGTGAATATTTTTCGCAATATTATTGATATTTTCAATAAATTTTAATCTTTTTTCAATAATTTTTTCTGCGGTATCAATTAGTTGTGGAGTGAAAAGTTTTAGTTGTTCAACCTTTGAGTCAAAAGAATCTAAACTTTTTAAAATCTGATTTCGCATTTTTAATATGCGATTATATTTCATTAAATTGTAAAGATATGTTTTATCAAACTGACTTATTGACACATCCAAAAAGTTACGTCTGTCTTCTGGAACTTCTTTAATAAGTTTTAATTCATCAGGACTGAAATATACAACAGACAAAGTTCCAACAAGTTCAGTAAGTTTTAATATATTAAGGTTATTTATTTTAATTGACTTCTTTTCAGATTTATCTAAATACATTTCAATGGTTTTGTTTCCAGCAATTGTTGAAAAATTAACTCCCACTTTTGCTTTTGTTGCTCCAAAACGAATGATTTGTTTATCTTTGCTGTTCTTTGGACTTTTGCCAACACTAAGAAGATAAATTCCTTCAAGCATATTTGTTTTGCCTTGCGCGTTTGCTCCAACGATAAAATTTAAACCATCATTAAATTGTGTTTTTGTGTAAGCGTAATTTCTAAAGTTATTAAGTTCTAAGTTGTTTATTTTCATTTCTCAATCATTATATAAAAATAAAAAAAACTTGTCAATTTTTTTAAATATGTTAAAAAAGTTTAAAATTTAATTAAATTGTTTGTGATTTTATTTAAATTTTAAGAAACTTTTATTAGATTTAAATTTTTTATTGTCATGTTGAGCGTAGTCGAAACATCCCCTAATCAGAACAAGTCACTTCGTTTAGGGGATTCACTCCACGCATTCGATCTGCTTATTTGGTCGGAATGACAATCTGGTATACCGAGCGAAGCGTAGCGGAGTCGAGTGTATCCCATAATCAGAACTCAGTGCTTCGCCTTAGGGGATTCTTCGACAAGCTCAGAATGACATGTCGAAATTTGCTCAGAATGACAATTAACATTTTTCTCTCGCGCGTGCGCGCGTACGCGTATACTCGCGTATGTACGCACACGTGCACGCACATATGCGCGCGTTTATATAAGGATATATAAATATAGAAATAAGTTTAATAAACGTATAAATAAAAATTTGTTAACCATACAAAAGTTGTGTAATAATATGGTTAAAAATATTTAAATGCAACATAAA
>CAZTNT010000108.1:0-3136 GCA_964614965.1 uncultured Lachnospiraceae bacterium
AACTACATTTACTATTGTAATGTAAAAGAACTAGACTAAAAATGTCTAGTTCTTTATATATCGTTTTAGACAGTTTAAAACCGCCTAAATCACTAAAAAACACTACATTTGCTGTCAATTGCTGTCAAACTCAAAAATCAAAAGACAGCAAATATTTTTTATCTTCTAATTTTCTTTTATTTGTGGTAATTTTAGAGCTGTAGGGCTCACACACTTGATATATAGAGCTCGGTCTTGGTAACAAGAGATTCGGCGGTTCGAGTCCGCATGTCAGCCCATAAAGATGAACCCTTATAACAATATATAAAATAGGTGATTTTAAGGTCTTTCAAAAATTCATCATCGTAAATAAAAGTTTCTAATTTTTTAATTAATGTATTATGAAGTTGCAATATTTGTTTCTCATCGATATAAAACTGAGTAGCAAAAATAATTGACTTATATAATTAAATTTGTTATCATGCTACTATGAAAGAAATAAGTAAAGACGTAAAATTAATCCAACAACATGCTTTACAAATATTAAAATTTGTTCACAAAATTTGTGTAGAAAATAACATTAGGTATTCTTTAGATGGTGGAACCCTTTTAGGTGCTATACGTCACAAAGGTTTTATTCCTTGGGATGATGATATAGACATTTTCATGCCAAGACCTGATTATGATAAATTTCTTCTTGTCATGGGCCAACAAAATAATCAAGATTTCAAGTGTTTACATTTTGGCAAAACTGAAAATTACTATTATCGATTTGCAAAAGTTGTTGATCTAAACACTAAGGTTCAAGAAGCAGATAATATTGACGTTCCTGAATTAGGTGTTTTTGTTGATGTGTTTCCATTTGATGCTATTGATGTTGAAAACGCCGACAAAATAATCAAAAAAGTTAAAAAAATTCACAAATATGCTGGATATTCAGCCCTAAAAAGCTTGAAAAATGTAAGTGGTAATAAATTAACTAAAGCAGTAAAATATATTACATATCCTATTTTTAAAATGATTGGATGGAAACATTGGTGCAAAAAATTTGACAAATTTGTTAGAAAAATTGATTATGATAAATATCCTCATTTAATGGCATATTCTGGAATCAACTTCAAGAAAAACATTATTCCCAAAGCATTTTTTGATAATTTAATTGATGTTGAATTCGAAGGGACACAATTCAAAGCAATAAAAGAATATCACACATATTTAACTCAATTATATGGAGATTATATGGTTCTCCCACCAAAAGAGAAACAGGTATGTCACCACGATTTAATAATTTTTGAAAAATAAAGCTTATTGATAGATAAAAAACACATTGATTAATTCAATGTGTTTTTTATATTAAATTAATAAATATTTTTTGAAGTTTTCAATGTCTTCTGCAGTAAATGCAAAATTGATTTCTTTCTTGGATAATTTACTCTTAAGCTTTATAATTTCAGTTGAATGGTCTTCCGAATCTGCTAATAATTTAATCATTTCTGCAATATAATTTAAGTCTTCATCATTCCAATTATATCTAGCTAATTCTTGTGTTCCCAATCGAATTCCATATCCATTAAATAAATCTTTATGTTTTTTATTTAGTGTTATCTCATATTTATAGGCATTGTTATATATGGTATCCATTATTTCTTTTGAACATCTAATAAACACTTGATGAGTGTATGAATATTCATCACCAGCAACAGCAACATCAAAATCCATAGCCTTTAATTTATTTGCCAAATATCTAGAACAATGAACCATGTGTTGCATGTAATCTTTACCATATTTTTCAAATTCTATCAATGCAAACAATAAAGATATTTTTTGATGCATTTGTGAATGTCTTAACAACAAAGGATTAATTGTTCTCTCCATCATATCATGCAAATATTTATCATTTGTTAATATCAATCCAGATGCTGGACCAGGGAAGGTTTTATGAGTTCCACCAAACATAATGATATTGCTCATTGTTTTTAATGGATTCTCCATTAATCCTGCAGCAATCAAGCCCATCAACTGACTGCAGTCATATAGTAACACGCAATTTCTTGTATCTATTTTAGTAATATTTAAAGGCTTAATGATATCTGAAGGAGCTAATAGAATAAATTTAATATTTTCTTCTTTTACCTGTTTATTTAAAGCTTCATAATCCAAATCAAAGTTTTGTAAATCATAAGGAGCTTCATACACCTTGATGCCTAACTTCTCAGCAACAGGTTTAACAGAAGCATGCCCTCCATGTTGACTACTTAATATCATAAGTTTATCATCTGGATGAGTAATGCTTTTCAACACCATGTCAATACAATTCATTCCTGTGAATGGTCTTGCATCAGAATATCTCGCACCAAAAATTCTTTCACAAACTTCTGATAACTTTTGATAGAAAGGATATAATTTTTCACAACCTATGAAGTTGTCTTCCATACTAAAAGAATAAGTGTTGTTCATTATATATCTTTCTTGAAATCCCATAACTAAAGGTAAGTTTGCAAAATGGGAAATAACATTTTCTGCTGCACACAAAGGAACGGTTCTTTTGTGATAATCAACAAAATCTTGTGTTAATTGATAAAGTTCTCCAATTTCTTTTTTTGAATCATATTCACCAACATGATTTACTATGTGTTTTGTTTCATAAATAGCAACATTGTTAATTTTAGCAATTACAACAAATTCTTTGCCTCGAACATTGATTACATTCTCATCTGTGGAAGCAACATCAACAACATAATCTTCTTCATTACATTTAAATGTAAACATAGTTTTTTTGATTGAACTCAAAGTTTCAACATCTTGCAAATTGGATTCTTTAACATTTAATTGTTTTGCAATTCGTTTTAAAATTGTTGATCTCGAATCATAAATATAGCTCTTGTCAAATTGTTTAAGTTCTTCAAAAGAATCAAATTCGTTTATATCTTCCTCGTTGCATTTTTTAGAATACATATACAATTCTTTTAAATTATCATCTTGAATATCTGCCCAAAACTTATTCTTTGTTTCTGGTAAATCAAATACTTTTGAAACAATTTCTTTATACTTTTCTGAAAATCTTTTTGAAAAATAGGCATGCCCCAATGTTACCCAAACATCGTAACATTTATCTCCATAAAAAGTGTTAATGATTTTATCATCTTCATCAGTTTCA
>CAZTNT010000109.1:0-3029 GCA_964614965.1 uncultured Lachnospiraceae bacterium
TGCAATTTTGATTAGTGTATCTATGCTTGGTGTTGCAACATTTTGTTCGTAGTTATTGTATGTTGACCTTGATGTTTGTAACATTTCCGCTATTTCTTTTTGCGTTAGATTGTTTTGTTCTCTTAGTTCTTTTAGTTTTTTGTTTATCATTTTTAACCTCCTGGCTAAAATATAAATTATTTTTTAAAAATGTTCAATATTTTAGTCAAAATTACTTGACAATGGCTATATAAAAGTCTATAATGATAAAAAATGATTAAATTATAGTCTAATTTTGGAGGTGTAAAATGAATTTGACAAAGAAGCAAATTGATTTGATTATTGAGGCAACAAAAAAAAGTCTTAAGGGTAAGCAATTAAGTATTTATAAGACTTTAGGTTATTTTAGACCTTATGGTGCAAATTGGTCTTATCATGCAGGTTGGACATATAATGGCGATTTGGTTGTCACAGTGTTTGGTCAAGTTAAATAGGTTGTTTATTTGACAAACAAGCAAAAGTCGGACTTCGTGGGCTTGTTTTGGTTTAAAAATTGTTGAGGTGTGTGGTATGAGATACGTTCAATTGAATAAAGGCTGGAAGATTTTCGGTGGTATTGTTGTTACTCTTTTGGCTATTTTAGGCATTTATTGCGCTTGTTGTGGTCTTGCTCAAGCATTTGGTTTTGGCACATTTGCAGAAAACTTTACAACTTTCTTTGGTTGTATCCAAAAAGCAACTGAGGAAATTCCAGTTGAAGAAGTAGTTGAATCAGCAAAATTTTTGATTAAGTAGGATGGTGAGGATGAAAACAAAAAGAATTGGAAATGTGATAATGTTCATGTTAGCAATGTTTTGTCTTTTGTCCTCATTTTTCTTTAAAGGTGAGAGAATATGAAAACTTTTTTTTGGATATGTCTGTTTGCTGTGTTGTTTCCAACGGCTTTTACAGCAATTTATGAATTTATAAAATATTTAGCAAGTTTAGTTTAAATGGAGGAAAAAATGAAAAAATTTTTACAATATGCTTCGGCTGTTATTGTTTGTGTTGCGTTTGCATTGATTATGTTTTACGCTGGCACTTATGTTGGAGAAAAGAAATGTGAAGAAACAAAGATTACTCCAACAATTAATATTTCAGATGAGATAATTTCGATTAACCCATCAGATGATGAAGATTATGTTGAGGCTTTAATTTATAGGCTCGAGCCTGTTTCAACAAAGTATGGAATTGGTGAGTTTTATGGTGATGATGGTGTTATAAATGTTTCAGATGAAGGTGCGCCTTATTCTTGGTTGTGGTATACAGAACATTTTTCTTCAGAATTTTTGACAATTGGAAGAACAGATGTTGGAAATGACTTGTTCTTGTGGATGAAGTTGTCGACTAAAATTGCGAAGTGTTCAGATGATGCTGTTTTGACTACATACGATGCATCAGTGGTTTTTGCATTTAAAAGTGTTTCTAATAATCTTAGTCTTTATTATTCGTATGTAACATATGGTGATGCTGGTGTTATTGAAACATCTGTAAAAGATTTCGCTCAAATAAAGATTACTATGCATGCTCCAAACATTCTTACAACGAACTACTCTGAAACTTGTTCTTTATTGTCTTCTTTAGGTTTTACTGATGAAAGTGGCAATACATGGAAAGTTATAACTGGTGAAAACAATCAAGTTTATTTTACAAAGGATGTTTTAAGTTCAGTAGCAACTATTGTTGCAAATATGTCAAATCTTTATTCTGATTTGTCATTTACTCAATATATTCGCAATTTTGATTTTACAAATTTTATTACACTTTCAGATATGGGTGAATATGACACACTTATTTGTTCAATGAATTTCTGTGATGCAAGTTTAGCAGGTGGTGAAGATTCAGATTGGAGTTCTTTTGACCAATTATTGAATTATTATACTTATTGCACAATTCCATTCGTAAATGTCGAATGTTAAATGGAGGAAAATAAAGATGAAAAGATTTGTGTATTTGACAAACTATTGCGTTGATTTAAGTAAAATTATCGGACTTATTGCTTGTGAAGAAGATTGCGTTCTTAGGATTTCTTTTGAAAGTGGGCATTTAATGAATATTGCTTTTAAAGATTATGAAAGTCTTTGCATTGATTATAATTTGCTTTTGGAAGAGTTAGGTGCAGTAGATATTGTTCCAGATGAAGATGAAACTGAAGATGTGGAGGAAGAAGATGAATAAGTGGATGAAATTTTTAACAGGTGCTATGACTGCTGCAGTGGTTGCTTTTGCAGGTATTGCTGGTGGTGTTGCTATTGCTGAAAAGCAAGCGCAGACAAAGTATGAACAAATGCTTGAGGACGAAAAGCAAAGTGCGGTGGACGAGTATAAAATGACAATTGATATCGGATACAGTGAAGAAGAACTTGAAGAGGCCGAAAACGCAGCACGCGAAGAAGGCAAGCAAGAGGGCTTAACTGAAGGGTATGAAAATGGCTATAATCAGGCTCTTGAAGATTTAGAATATGCAGGATCAGATGAGAATGTTTCAGCACAACAAGAGTTGATGGCATTGTATGGAACGGGTAATGCATATATTTTGTCACTTAGTGATACTCAATCGTTGGTGTCATGTAGAACGGCTGATGTGCAAGGTGCTTATTTGCATGATACCGAATTAAATTCGGTTGAGAAGGTTATAGACAGTGGATTTTGTTACGCTAAAGTTACATCTTTAGATAATGAAGATGGGTCTAAGAAACATTATATTTCAAGTAGTAATTCTGCTGTATTAGGATTGTATTCTCTCACTGAAAAGTCAACAGGTAAAATAAGTGGAGAAATTAAGAAACTTTCAGATGTTGGTTGCAACTATTTAGTGAAAGAGTCTGCAAGTAAAATGTTTAAGGTTGCAGCATGTTCTTCAGTGGTTATTTGTTTAAATTCTGAAGATAATGCATATGAAACTCTTTTTGGTAGTTTTATAACTAGTACTACAGGTTTTAAAGTTGGTACATGGTCTTTTAGTATATCTTCAACTTTAACCAGTCATAACATTTATGGTACAGATGGG
>CAZTNT010000110.1:0-3020 GCA_964614965.1 uncultured Lachnospiraceae bacterium
CAAAGATGCAGCCAATTTTATTAAACCACTTTGTATATGTTTGATGTTTTCAGGGCTTCGTATTGGCGAAGCTCTTGCACTGAAATGGGAAAATGTTGACTTTATAAATAAAACACTTAAAGTTGAACAAGCAATCACACAAGAGCCAAAATTTGATAGTGATGGTAAAGTGACAAGCCGTGTAACTATCGTAGGAGACACAAAAACCACGTGTAGTGTTCGAGAAATACCCATTGCAGATATTGTTGTGGAAACTCTTAAAACTTGGAAGAGTAAGCAATTTGCAAGGCAATTTACACATAAAGAAGTTAAACAAGATTTAACCACACCAAATTCCTTTGTGTTTGCCAATGACGATGGTAGTGTTAGAACTTACTCTGGCACAAGTAAAATTTTTAAACGCTTTAAGAAAAGAAATGGGTTAAATGGCTACAACATTCAATTCCACGGACTTCGCCATACATTTTCTAATATGTTGTTTGAGATGAACGAGAATCCAAAGGTTATACAACAACTACTTGGGCATAGAGATGTAAAAACAACAATCACGGTTTATAACTCTGTTGATAGTGAATATGTAAGACAAACTACAGAAAAGTTTAATGAGAAGCTTAAAGAAGATAACTTATTTATTGAACAACCACAAGAACAGCAAATTGAAGAACAATCCCTACAACAAGACGAAATAACCCTTGATGAAGAAATACTAGAACTCCAACGACTTATTGAGGAAAAGGAACGCAAACTCAAAAAGAAAAAAGAGCGTGACTTTGAAATGTAAATTGCCACTGAATTGATATTTTCAGTGTTTTATGTTATAATCTTTACGAGGTAAACATATGAGAAAACAAATTAAATTTTACGGCATTAACGATATGTCTTTTGGTCCATATTTAACAATGGTTGACAATTTCTTAAAAACTTTAAATACTAGCAAAACTTACCATACAAATATTAATAAGATTTTGGAATTTTATAACATCATTCAATATGCAAAGATAAAGGGATGTCCAATTAAAGATATTTATAAAGATAAAGTTTCATTTATATATAAGCAAGTAAATTTGTTTATAGCTCAACTAGATGAAAGCAATTTTAGAAAATATTATAATAAAGTAGATTCTCTTTATTATGAAGATTTTTGGGAATTAATAGATGGAAACATAAAAACACTCAATTTATCGCCATTATTTTTCAAGAAGTTCTTTAACTCTAAAAAATGTTGGATTAGATATATTTTAGAGTGTAAGAATATTGTAAATACTTATAATGATATAATTAAGCAATACTTATTAAAATATAAATCGACAGCAGAATTTCTTGTAGATGAAATCGAAATAGAACACCATTTTAATCATAAGACATTATATTTCCCAGAATTTGATATTAACGAATTAAACAAAATGTTTGAGAATTATATTAATGATGAGAAAGCAAACTTAAATTATTTACAAATCATCCCAGATATTAAAAATATAAAAATTTCAGATAAAGTAAAACTATTAGCTCTAAAGAAAGAAAAAGAGCAATCCAAGCAATTATTCAGCAATGGTGGAGGAATGAAGTTTGGGAGTGAAGTTGCGTTTGGTGAATTCGATGAAACAATGAGTGAAGAATATAAAGACGGAAGTTTGATTTGTAAATATGACACAAAATGGATTAAAGAAAATTTGGATTATCCAACACTTTTAAACAATTTCATTTATTTATTAAAATTTGTTGATAAGCAAATGAGATTTACAAATATTAGTAAGGAATCAGAACTGGGCATTTTTGAGCATACTTTAGGAGTTCATACAAAAGGTCAATATTTAATAGGAATGTCTTTTAGGGTAAAACAAATGGCGTGTTATTTAAAAATGATTTCATATATTCAAGAATTGGAAAAGTATGAAGTAAAGATAAATCAACTATTAGAATGGTTTTATACCACTTATCTGAAAGAGGAATTTGGAGTTGATGACTTTTTGTTATATATGCCAAGCGAAGGCACAAATTACTTTGAAAAATGCAGAATTCTATTCCCTGAAATTGATGGAATCACAAAACAATTTTCAATTTTTCAGGAATATAAAGAGGTTGATCATGATTTATTGGAAATTTCATCAAGTTCAGTTCCTTTTGATAATATAAAATCCCTTGTTAAGAAAAAATATATTTATGCAAATGAAGAAAAAACAAGACGATTATTCTTTCTATTGTTCTCAAATCAAAGTATGATGCATTACATTGAAAAATATGAAAGACACGAGACTTTCTTTGAACTAATTACAAAAGAGAATATTCCACTAAAAGATTTTCCAGACTACCAACAAGAAGATTTAAATTGGTTGTTTTCGCAAAAATACATTAAGGTCAACAAACAAGGATTTGTAAAATTTGCAAATATTAAGCAAATAGTTTTAATGTATGACTTGAAAACTAATGAGGTTATAAATTATTATCATTATCCTATTGAATTTAGGAAGGAATTAGATAAACTCGTTAGGAAAGAAATATGTTATTTTGAAAGTACATTATTATCAAAACCAGAAGTTAAATATCTTAATTATTATTTAAATGATAGGTTTGTCACAAATGGGCTATCTTTAAGAAATCGATATGGTCATGGAACACAACCTAAAAAGGATAAAGAAGAAGTTCATCATCAAAATTACATTTGGCTATTGTATATTGTTATATTGATTACTATAAAAATAAACGATGATTTTTGTTTGTATGATGAATTTGAAAAGAAATAATATATGCATCTATTTGCATCTAATATGATAGTTTTAGATACATTTAGAAAGATTTAGACCGACTTTTGCAAGTTGCAGAAGTCGGTCTTTTTGCATTATTTTTTGTGCATCTATTGATGTCAAATTTTGCATCTAATGTTTTTTAGGACCAAAAATTGAGTGAATTTTGAGAAGAATAAAAACCCTTGAAAGTGCCTATTTATAAGGGTTTTCAAGGGTTTGAATTGTGGAGCTGTTGACGGGACTTGAACCCGTGACCTCTGCCTTACCAAGGCAGTG
>CAZTNT010000111.1:0-2992 GCA_964614965.1 uncultured Lachnospiraceae bacterium
AAATAGTATGTTATTTTTTAAAAGTCAATACATCAGTATATTATTTAATAAAATATTTTCTATATATGTAAAAAAATAACACCACATTACATGTGGTGTTATTAATCATTAATAAAAATTTTCTGTTATTACATAACTTTCTTTTCCAATATCTTCATCAAATCTATTTCTATAAAAATTTATAGCTGTTCTACATAGTTGGTGATATGTTGATAATTTTTTAAGTCTCAAACTTTTTTCCTCTGTATCTAAATTCTTCCAATATTTTTTTAATGATTTACTAATTGCTCTTTTGTGTTTCTTTGTCATACCGTCATTTGTTTATTTAATTATTTTGTTTGTTCTATGTATAATTAGTGCAACACTAAATATAGATAATACTAATATTAATCCTAAGATATTCATATTGTTCTTTATATATAAATATTATTATAATAATAAAATTATATTGTATATAAATTTTAAATTTATTTTTTTTGTTTAATATAAATATTAAAAGGTATAACGATATTTTTGCATTTAAGAATAATATATAAAACTCATCATTACATTGTTATTCTTAATTGCAAAATTTGGAACTGAAATAATTGATGAAAATAATGTCAAAAATGTGACATAATAAAAGTACCCCCTATCCACAATGTATTTATTACTTCCGTTTGTGCCAATTAATATTATTTAACTAATAAGGGCTTTGAGGCGATTTAAAAGGCTTTTTTCTTGTCAGCAAATACTTATACTTCCAATGCCTTGAAAATGCCATAAATCGCTTTAAAATGCTTCGTTGGCGTTATCTTGGTGTATATCCTTAAAATCGAAATTTAGGTTTATCTTAAAAAATAGCTGCGAGTGGGTTTGGATAGGGTACAATTTTGCTAATAAAAGTACCCCCCTATATTTGGGTGTATAAAAAAATCTTCGATTGTTGTTCATTTATTGGAAAGTCTTTAGTGTAGGCAATATTGCGTTTTTAGCGACTTTCGTTCCCTTTCTGATACTTTCCTTATCTTTGGTGTTAAAAGTGTCTAAAATGGGTTTATTTAAACTTACGACACAATGTTTTTTATATTTGTCTATATCCTAATTTAAAATCGTTGAATGATGTTCAAATTTATATATATATATATTGATTCACGCTACATGTAGCGTGAATCAAACAATAATATTATTTCTTAATTTGTCTATTGCTTTTTTATTCTAATATATAGTTCGTGCAATAATTTTATTCGTTCTTTTAGCTTGGTTTTGATGTTGAAAATTTCTTTTATTTTTTCCATTGCGTCATATCCTATACTATCCATTAGCTTAGATTCTTGTCTGCCAATCATTACCAATAATTTTGTTATGTCGTATTCGTCTTGGTATTCTGTTGCATCAGCACCAAGGAAACACAATATTTCTTTTGCTTCATCTATATCTTTAATGTATGGAGTATAATTTTTATTGCTTGCATCTACATTAGTATTAACGGTTTCAATAATTTCTATTTTATTTTTGTTTGGTGTTGGTTTCTGTAAGTCATTCATTCCTTGATGTAATCTGTTTGCCATATCTTCTCTACTAAGGTGTTGATATATTTCGTCAATCATTTTATCGTCAGTATGTCCCGTTGTAATTTTAACAATGTCTTTGGTTATACCTCTTCGTAGCATATTGGTAATGTAACTATGTCTTGCAGAATGTGAATGTATCAACCGCCATAATATTTCTTTTTTGGTTATTACTTTAGTTCCTTTTTGTTCAACATATTCTACAATTCTATTTAATTCCGCTTCTTGACAAACGATTTTAATGGCTTCGTTATATTGAGCACACATTGAATAAAAATCTTTGCGTATATTCTCATCGTTAAAAGCCTTGCTTAACTTGTCAATGTCTATAAATTGGAAGTTTTTATTATTGTATTTATTTAAAATATCTTTTATATAGTAACCTTCAATGTCTAATTTTATTACAACTTCTTCTTTTGTCTTTTGATTCTTGAAAGAAATTGTATTCTCATCTAAATAATATCTTTTTTCAAATAGTTTTAAAATGTCAGATACTCTTTGCCCCGTTCAACATTGCAAAACAAATAAATCTCTATATTCTTGTTCTTTAGGTTTTAAGTTTTGCATATTGTACAATCTCATTATTTCATCTTCTGTTAGTGCTATTTGTTTACTTCTTTTATCGTGTCTGCTTCTGTTATCTACAATTTTTTTTAAATCGTCCAATTCGCTGTTTGAATATTTGTAATCATATTTCTTTGAACTTGAAATCTTTTTAAGAAGTCCTTTTAACAATGATATTTTGTCGTTTATGGTTTTTATTGTATAACCCTCATCACACATATAATCTTGGTAAGATTTTAACGTGACAATATTCATATTTGATAAATGATTGTCTATTCCTTTTTCATCCAAATACTTTTTAAAAGTAGAAATAGTTGTACGATATTGCTTTGCGGTACTTGCTTCTTGCAAATCAGCAAAATCATTCATTATGTAGGTTGCCAAAGGTTCGTTCTTCTTTTCCATACGACTTTTGTATTTGGGGTTGATGTTCTTTTTCATTAGATTGAAGATGTTGTTTATATCTTCAATGTTGTTACAAAGATAATGTTTTTGTTCCTCAAATACAATACCAATTCTTTTTATAGTATCATTAGCAATTTTATTATTATTGTTGTCAAGTTTTGTTTGTCCGTTACTTATGATTGCTATTTGTTTCTTATAATTCCATTGATTAGGGTATACTTTTACGTTGGTATTTATCTTTACTTGTTTTCCTCCATAAGAAAATACAGCATAAATAATTGTCGGTTTGTTTTGCTTGGCTTGCCTTAAATTGAACTTCAAATCAAAATTTAAAAATACTTGTTCTTCCATACTTGTTCTTGTTATTGGTTCTTAAAATCGGTTCTTAAAATCGGTTCTTGAACAAGCCTACTTTTTTTATCACCTAAGCCACAAATATTTGTGGAATGTACTTTTTTATAGGGAAAAAGGAA
>CAZTNT010000112.1:0-2979 GCA_964614965.1 uncultured Lachnospiraceae bacterium
ATTAATGGTGTAATTAAAATTTGTAACGAAAAATTTACAATTCAAGCCAAGATAGGCAATTTTTGGGCTTGATTGGACTTAACTAACATGTAACATAATTACCATTGTGTTACATGTGTGAAAAATTTAAAGGAAAGGTGTAGTAATGAATAGTGTAGTTGGAAATTATAGTGTAAAGCCAAATTATCAACAATTAGCATTTAAGGGGAAACCAAACACAAAGGATTTGAAGAAAATGTTTCAACCCCTAGAGGAATTACAGCTTCGTATATATTTAAGCGACCCTCGTATTTCTAAATTCGAGAAACAAGAAACTATTATGCGTGAAATGAATGCTAAATTTTTCAAAATTTTTAATGAATCTAAGTTAAAAGATATATTAAAAAATTTCAAAAAGTAATTTTTAAAAATTTATAAAGGAGTTTAGAAATGGTAAATTTTGCAGATTGTGTGTCAAAAGTTCAATGTCGTAATTTAGTAACAAATACACCTACAAAAGATGGAATAAGGGCTTTGTTAAAAGCCACAACCTCTGTTAATAATACTTCCCACAATGGTTTTAAATGGGGTGGTTTACCAACTGTAGTACAAGATAGTGTAATGTTTTCAATGGGTGCTAAAGAAAAGAGTCAAAATTGGCTACAAAAATTTATTAAAAAAGGTCTCTTGCCTAATAACAAACCTTTTGCTACCGAAATGTTGGATTCAAAATTTGAACCTTGCGGGATTCCTGTTGGAACTAAAGAAATGTTTAATAGCTTTATGGGAAAATCGCAAGCTCCTAAATTTGAGCCTTGTGGGATTCCTGTTGGAGTTAAAGAGATGATAGTAATCACCCCTGAGTATGCAAAGCCTTTACCAAATGCTGAAATTATCAAAAAAGAATTAAAAGAAACTTTGCAACAAACCCCAAAAGCAAAAAATATATTGCAAGGAAATTGGCTAGAGAATAAAATTCAGTTAGAAGATTTGTCAAGAAGGTTTAATAATTTAAAAAAGTAGATTAACTCTGCTCATTTAGTTTAATTGGTTAATATAGTCTACCCGAATAAACTTCTTTCCCATTTCTCATTATTGAAAATATTTGGTAATTATCAGGTTTTTCAGGTCTTTCGGATTTGCCAGTTCGTGACTCTATAAGATTATATTCATCATCGGTTGGTTGTAAATCATCAAAAATTATCTTGCCTCCAAATTCAGCATTAATTAATTGAAAAATTGGTGCAGAATCTACAGGGGATAATATTGCGCCATCATTACCTAAAGTTACTTGTTTTGTTCTGCCGTCATCATTGACAACTAAAACATCGCCTGCTTGTATTTGCAGTTTGTCATAATTGTTTGGAACATCATTTACATCTTTATCTACCATGTGTTCTACAGTAATATTACCACTCATATCTTCAGGGTAGTTTGTATATCCTGAAACCCAATTATTAATATCATTTTTTAATGCTTGAGTTGGATTACCATTTGAGTCAAGGTATTCAGAAACAAAATGTCTATAAGCAGGATCATCACGTTTGTAATCTTCTTTAATTACACCTTTTTTATATAAAATTGCAGTTGTTAAAAGACCTAAAGTTTCACAAGCTCTTTCTTCTGCTTTTGTATTTACCAACATAATTTCAGAATTAGATTCTCGTCCTTCAACATATCTTATTGAATTACTATCAGTATATTCAGGGTATTTGCTTATAAAAATTTCATCACAATGGTTTGCTTCGTGCATTAGCATTGTTATCATGTTTGCTAAATCATCAGTATCACTACACCTATTGCTTACAACAATCCAAATTCCTTTTCCTTGCATAGAATCGTGTGTACCATCATAAACAATATTTTCTAGATATTTTAATAACCTATCTCTTTTTTCAGGTGTTATACCTAATGTTTGTAAGTCTTGTTCAGTAAAGTTTTTAAGCTGTTCAGTTAAAACTTTTTGAGCTTTTTCAATATTAGCTTTCATTTCAGGAGTTGGCTCTACTTGTTGGATTTCATTAAAATCATCAATAAAATTATTTTTCTCAATTTTATCTACTCCTGATGTTGCAGGATTAGTTGGTGATTGAACAATTGTTTGATTACTTTGAGGTGTTTCTGCTGGAGCATTATTTTGAATAGTTTCGCCTTTAACTATCCTGCAAATATTATCCCATAGCTTTTGAGAGAACTTTATAACGCCCTGAAAAATAACAAAATTGCTATGACCATCGCCATTTATGTCATTGCCTTTATGATAAATTAAATTTTTACCTTCTCTTTTGTTTTGTTCGTTTTCAATTGTTACTTGTTCAAGAACTTGTGACCAAATACTAGCATTACATTTTGAAGTGTCAATTTGTTCCGCATTTAGCTTTGTTTTAATTGCACTTATTAAGCCTTGATTTTTATTTACATTAATATCTACCATAGACTTCTTTATCTTGCTAATTTGTCGTAAACATGTAACACAATGTAAATTGTGTTACTTATATGGACACACAAACAGCTTTTTTCGCTTGTGGAAGCTAATATGGACATAGAAAAAGGAGGAATAGCAGATGGAATTTGTAGAACCAATCAGAGATTTAGACGATATTGAAAGAATCAAAAATTACTTAATACGTTGGCGTTTTCGAGATTTTTTAATGTTTATAATGGGCATAAACATTGGGCTTCGGATATCGGACTTATTAAACCTAAAAGTTAAAGATGTTATGAATGGCGAATATGTGGAACTAAAAGAGGGAAAGACTGGTAAGTACAAGCGTTTCCCTCTTTCTGATTCTTACAAGTGGTATTTAAAAGAATATATTGCCGGAATGAATCCTGATGATTGGTTATTTCAAAGCCAAAGAGGTGTTAATCAGCCATTAACAAGAATTCAGGCTTATAGAATCTTTAATCGTGCGTGCGATAAGTTAGAAATTAAAGTGAATATTGGAACTCACACACTTAGAAAAACCTTTGGCTATCATTTTTATAAAAAGACAAAAG
>CAZTNT010000113.1:0-2964 GCA_964614965.1 uncultured Lachnospiraceae bacterium
TTGCTCTGCTCATCTTCTTTTATCTCACTTTTTAAGGAAAAATATGTTAACATTCAAAGAAAAATACGTAATGGAATATGTTTATCAAAAATGTCAAGGCAAAAAGTCTTGTCTTATTTCTCCACGAGAAATCATATCTTTTGTTGCAGACAAATACGTAATTTTCCCTGAAGAACTTGAAAAAATCATGACTAATTTAAGTTATGATAATTATATTGAATTATTTAAATCAGACAAAAAAGGAAATCCTGTTTTTTGTGTATCTCTAAAACTTAAAGGTGAAGGTTTTCACAGAGAGTTGACTAATAATAAACGTAACATTTGGTGGACTGTAGGCAGAACTTGCATTTTAGCAATCATAAGTGCACTGATTGGTGGTCTAATAAAAATAATTTTCTTCTAGGATCGCTTATGGAATTTCGTAAATTTGAATTAGTATCTAAATACAAACCCACTGGTGACCAACCAGAAGCAATAAAGTCTTTGGTTGAAGGTATCAACGACGGACTGTCAGCTCAAGTTTTAAAGGGTGTGACAGGAAGCGGAAAAACCTTTACTATGGCAAACATAATTGCCCAAACAAATCGTCCCACTCTTGTGCTTGCCCACAACAAAACACTTGCAGCTCAACTTTGCAATGAATTTAGAGAATTTTTCCCTAACAATAGAGTGGAGTTTTTTGTTTCCTATTATGATTATTATCAACCAGAAGCATACATTGTGTCTTCTGACACTTATATAGAAAAAGATATGAGTGTTAATGATGAAATAGATAAACTTCGACATAGTGCAACCAGCAGTTTGTTGGAAAGAAGCGACACAATTGTTGTTGCATCTGTTTCTTGCATTTATGGTTTAGGAGCACCTAAAGAATATTATGATTTACACATTTCTTTGCGAGTTGGAGACAAGCTCTCGCGAGAAGAATTAATTCATCGCTTAATCAACATTCAATACAGTCGTAATGAAATTGATTTCACTCGTTCAACCTTTAGGGCTCGCGGTGATGTTGTTGACATATTCCCTGCTGACAGCAGTGAACATGCAATTAGAGTAGAATTCTTTGATGATGAAATTGAAAATATAAGCGAATTTGATGTTGTTACAGGAAAAGTTTTAAACAGGTTAAAACATTGTCCAATTTTTCCAGCCAGTCACTACGCTGTTGGAAGCGAAAAACTTCATTCTGCGCTTGAACAAATTCGTAAAGATGCTATCAAACAAGAAGATTTTTTCACACGAGATAATAAATATATTGAAGCTCAAAGAATTAGAGAAAGAACTAACTATGATTTAGAAATGATGCAAGAAATGGGTTATTGTTCGGGAATTGAAAACTATTCAAGATATTTCGATGGCAGAAATACAGGTGAACCTCCATATACTCTACTTGACTACTTCCCTAATGGGTTCTTACTTTTCGTTGATGAAAGCCACATAACATTGCCACAAGTGCGCGGAATGTTTAATGGCGATAGAGCAAGAAAAACAAATCTCGTTGACTATGGTTTTAGATTGCCAAGTGCTTATGACAATCGTCCTCTTAATTTTGAAGAATTTAACAGTAGAATTGGACAAACAATTTATGTTTCAGCAACTCCTAACGACTATGAATTATCCCTTGCTGGGCAAGTTGTTGAACAAGTTATTCGCCCAACGTATCTACTCGACCCTGTGATTGAAGTTAGACCAAGCAATGGTCAAGTTGACAATCTACATGATGAAATCAAAAAGAATATTGAAAAACACGGCAAAGTGTTAGTGACAACTCTTACAAAGAAAATGGCTGAAGATTTAACTGGATATCTTGGCGAAAATGGAATAAGAGTTAAATATCTTCATAGTGACATTGACACATTGGAACGTGTTAAAATAATCAACGAACTTCGCTCTGATGAGTTTGATGTTCTTGTTGGTATTAACCTTCTTCGTGAAGGTTTAGATTTGCCAGAAGTTACTTTGGTTGCCATCCTTGATGCAGATAAAGAGGGTTTCTTACGTTCTGCCACATCACTAATTCAAACAATAGGACGTGCTGCAAGAAATAGCGAAAGCAAAGTTATTATGTATGCAGATAGAATGACAGATAGCATGAGAATCGCAATTGATGAAACAAACCGACGCCGAGAAAAACAAATGGCATATAACATTGAACACAATGTTCAACCAATGACAATCAAAAAAGCTATTGTCGATAGTTTGAAAATTAGAATGGAAGAAAAACAAGAAAACCTTTCAAAGCAAGACCTTTTAAAGAAAATTGAACAACTTAAAGGCATGATGAACACTGCGGCTAACCAACTTGATTTTGAAACAGCAATTAAGCTTCGTGAAGAAATTGCTAAACTTAAACGCAAATTAAGATAAACTAATTTTCTTCGCTTTTGTTAGAAAATACAGGTTGTTGTTAGGCACATTAATTAAAAAAATCTCACAAATTGTGAGATTTTTTTAATTTTTATTCAACTTCACCAGTTTTTGGTTCATCATTGTTTTCTTCAGTTTTTTCTGTTTCTTCTTGAATTTCTTCATCAGATGTTTCTTCAACTTCATCAGCTTTTACTTCTTCAACAAATTCAACTTTTGATTCTTCAACTTGTTCAGTTTTGTTAGCTTTTGCAACTTTAGCTTTTTTAGTTTTAGTTTTGTTGCTTCCACCTTTTTTACCGGAGAAAGTGAAGAATAAGATTGCTGCTGCAACTAACAACAATGTGATAACAATTAAAACTGCACCAACAACATTGTCATTATTTTCTTTTGCACTTGATTTTGAAACAACATTAAATTCAATTGTTTCTGTTCTTTCATTATCATAAGTGTCCTTAATTGAAATGCTAAGCGTGTATTTACCAGTTCCACTAATTAAATATTGAGTTTTGTTAGTTGAAGTTTCACCAGTTGACACATTTGGACCAGTCAATTCATAAGTTAGATTACTCCAAGACAAACTGTTGTTTATGCTTC
>CAZTNT010000114.1:0-2903 GCA_964614965.1 uncultured Lachnospiraceae bacterium
ATCAAGTTAAAAAATTAAAAGCAACTAAATTTTAATAGTTTTTAAAATTTTTTTTATTTTATATTTTTCCTATTTAAATAAGTTAATCTATTTTTCTTCAAAAAAATAATTTTATTCATTATTAGTCTACAAAGGTAAACTCTTTTTTCTTCAATAGCATTACATCTAAATAATTTTAGCATATGTTAATGAAATCAATTGACATTATTTAATTAATTTTATAATATTAAAGCGATTTAAATTTTTAATTTGAAAGGAGAAACTTTATGAAAGAATTCGGAAAAAAGGTGTTGAAATATGTAATTTTTGCAGCAATAGTATACATTGTTAGCACCATTGCTGTTTCATCATTTAATTCAAAATCCTTTGGTTTTGATCCAAAATATTTATCTAGTTCAATTGTTGTGGTGATAACTTTCTTCGCAACAGCAGCATTATTAATATCCGATTTGTTAAAAATTATGGACGGAAAAACCAAAAAGAAAAAAGACAAAGCTGTTGACAAAGTTCAAGACAGCCGTGGTAAAGATACAAGTCAATATTTTGATAAAGACTTTGTTACAATTGAAGATTTAGAAAAAAACAAGGCATTTAACTATCACAACCAAAATTCAATCAGATCTTCTAAAAAAGATGGAATTTTGGTTAGAGCTGAAGAAAAGGGAAATAACATCCACATTAACTTTGTTGAACCAATTCACACTCTTTGTGTCGGAACAACATCTTCCGGTAAGACTTCTCGTTTCGTTGTTCCATCTCTTCAATTGATGAGCATGACAGCTTCAAAACCATCATTTGTTGTAACAGACCCTAAAGGTGAGTTGTATGAAAAATGCTCTAACAAATTCAAAAAAGAAGGTTATGAAGTTAAAGTTCTAGATTTGAGAAATCCTTTCCAATCAATGCAATGGAATCCTTTGACTTATCCTTATCAAATGTATCACAGAAGTTTCAATCTTGATCGTGAAGTTAAAGTTCACCCTCCTGGAGACAATCCTCGAAACTACAATTTAATCATTCAAAGAGATTTTGATTGTGAAACTCAATCTTGGTTTGAGTTTAACGGTTATGCGTATGTCGACCGTCCTGTTATGGATAATGATATGTCGATTTTCTCAAAAAAATTGCAAGACGACACATTCTCAGCACTTAATGATATTTGCACAACAGTATGTCCAATTGAAAGCGGAAAAGATCCTTCTTGGGAAAAAACAGCAAGAAGATTAATTCATGCAGTTCTTTTAGCAATGTTGGAAGATAGTTTAATTCCAGAGCTTGGTCTCACCGAAGATAAGTACAATTTCTATAACGTTGCAAAGATTTGTAACACAACCGATTCAGGAAGAGACACTTACGCAACTTTAAAGAAATACTTATTCGAATATCGTGACAAATTTAGTAAAGTTCCTGAAATGGCATCAACAGCTCTTCAAAATGCTGAAACAACAACAAAAAACTATATGGGTTTTGTAACAGGTTACATGAGCTTATTTAGTGACACAGGTATTAGCCTATTAACATCAAAAACAGAAATGGATTTTGTTAACATGGATGAAAAACCTACTGCAATTTTCTTAATTATCCCGGATGAAATTCGTGTTCGTTATCCATTGGCAATTTTGTTCGTTGTTCAACTTTACAAAAAATTGGTTGAAAAAGCACAAGGTCTTGGCGGAAGATTAAAACGTAATGTTTACTTTATGCTAGACGAATTTGGTAACATGCCTAAGTTTCCAGAATTTGGCTCAATCATGACAGTTGGTCGTTCTCGTGGCATATTCTTTGAACTTTGTGTTCAATCTTACAGTCAGCTATATCAAGTTTATGGTCAAGATGAAGGTAAAATCATTAAAGACAACTGTCCAATTCAAGTTTATATTGCATCAGAAGACACAACAACAAACAAAGAATTCAGTGAATTGCTTGGAAACAAAACAATTGTTATAACAAACGAAAACAAGCAAACAAATGCAGATGGTAAAGACACAAAATCAACAAGCACTCAAGTTCAATCTCGTCCGATTGCTTACCCTCATGAATTAATGACTTTTAGAGATGAAGAAAAAATTTGTATTAAAACATTCACTCCAAACGCAGCGCTCAAAACAACTGTAACACCTTACTTTAAAGTAAAAAATTCTTGTTTTGACATTTCAAAAGCATCAAGTTCATATGTTGGCTTTAAAACTTTCGACGAAACAAATTTATTCTACGACATAAAAACAAGAAACTCAAAAATGGCTAGCAAAGTTGGCGACGATGACGACGATGATGATGATTTATTTTAAAATACAAAAAAAACGAACCGATTAGGGTTCGTTTTTTGAGAATTAATACATATCTTGACAAATCACATATTTATGATATAATAAAATCAACAAAGGTGGTAGATATGGTTAGTTATGAAGAATTGCAAAAGCACAGAATGACTTATGATCAACAAACAAGAAATGAATATCCAACAATTAGACGAGTAGTAAGTGAAAGCACCGAAAGAATATTTGATATTTTTAGCGACCGTGCTTTTTATCGATTTGAATTAGAAATTATTGATGAAATTGAACAACATGAAAAGTTATCTGAAGAACAAAAGCAAGAAATAATTGCAAAGATTAAAGAAATTGTAAGTCAATACAATCAAAAAAGTTTATAAAAAAAGACCTCAATTTAGGTCTTTTTTTATTTGAATTTTAATATAGATAATTGCATTACTCCTACTGACTAACTATTTAATAAGTCAATTATGGCTTGTTTCTTTTTTTCATTGCACTTTTTTAATGATGAAATTATTTCTTTATCCTTTGAATATTGGTTTATATCATAATAAAACATTTCTTCTAGAGATGATCCACAAGCTTCTGCAATATCGGATATAACAGAAATTGAAGGTTCAAAGTTTTTTC
>CAZTNT010000115.1:0-2902 GCA_964614965.1 uncultured Lachnospiraceae bacterium
ATATAACCGACACTCTTGCTTGTAAGAGAATGATTGATTTGTTTGTGAATAAAGTGATTTTGTATGATGATTATTTTGATATTGTTTTCAATGCAAGTGAAGATAACACACAAAATATAAAGTTAGAAAATATAGAAGATTACACTAATCTTGAAATTGCTTTAAACGATAAAAAAGAACAACCCGAACACTCTGGTTCGGATTGCTCTCATTTGGTGCGGATAACAGGACTTGAACCTGCAAGGAATTGCTTCCACTAGAATCTGAATCTAGCGTGTTTGCCATTTCACCATATCCGCATATTAAATTTATAACGCGCATATAAAGTTTCCAAAGAAGCAAGCGCAGCGCTTCAGATTTGATAAAGAAACAATTGACAAAATATAGTCGATTTAACTAATCTAATTATTATTTCTTTTTACAAGCATCAATGAATTTTTTAAATACACTATTTTGTTTATTATCGCAATCCACCAAAAGTTCAGGATGATATTTTATACCGATGTAATATTTTTTATTTTTTGCCTCAACTACTTCAACTTGACTATCATCTGAAACAGCAACCACTGACAACTCTTTTGGGATTTCAACACCAACATATGTGTGAACACTATTAACTTCAAATACCTCGTCTTTTACAATATTATAAAACAAACTATTTTTGTCAACCACTTCGCATTTGTGCACATATTTTAAGTCAGGCCTATCATGAATATCTACATTATTAATTTTTACAACTTTTCCACCTAAACCACGAATAATATTATTATATCCGGCACAAATTCCCAAAAGGGGTATATCTTTTTCATAACAATATTTTGCAATAAATTCTTCATAATTATGTGAAGATATACCGCCTTGCAAAATGATGCCATCACATTTGTTTATTATTTCTACCAAATCATCAATCTCTTCTAACGTTAATTGAAGATCTTCGTGTTCATCTTCTTTATTAAAATGTTTTCTTAATGTTTGCGGAAGAACTCCCAAAACAATTCCTCCATTTTTATTGACCGAATATCTGACATCGTTACTTATTCTTTGCCAAGACCAGTTGTAAAACTCTTCAATGGTCATATTTTTTGAAACAATTCCTATAATTGGTTTCATGTTTTCTCCTTTACTTTTTCAATCATCTATTTAGCAATCTAACTTAAACACTTTAAATATAATATATTTGGCGGAAAGTGGGGGATTCGAACCCCCGAAGGCTTGCACCTTATCGCTTTTCGAGAGCGACACGTTCAACCACTCCGACAACTCTCCTCGCAGATTTAATTTTGCCTGCTTTAATCATTTTGCAAGCAAAATTTCATTATTAGGCAAATTAAATCTTTTATGATGGACACCCTTAACAAGTGTTTCCTTCATTGATTCTTTCCCATAAGTGGACATATGTAATATTAAAAAATTGTAATATTTTAAGCCATTTGGTAGATTGCTCTTTGCAATATTAACACACATTTATTAATATTGCAAATGTTTAAGAAAAAAGTTATCCACAAATTTAAACACAAATGTGGATAACCTTCTATTTTATAGTTGTTTGATTGGATAAAAAGAATCTATTTAAACTAAAAAAGATAAACAAAATTCTTATCTTTTTTTAATTATCTAGCTTTAACAGGAAGGATTAAGAACACAAAATCTTCACCTTCACATGGAGTGATAACACATGGTTGAATTGCGCTATTTAAGTTCATTTTCACATATGAATTATCAATCACACGCAAACAATCACTGAAATATTTAGAGTTGAAAGAAATATTTAAGTCTTCCCCCTTAACTCCTACTGTGATATTTTCTTTTGTGTTACCTATTTCACTATTTGATGTCAACATTAAATTCTTTTCTTTGATATCAAATTTAACGAGATTATTTTTGTCAATTCTAGACAAAACACTAGCTCTGTCAATTGCATCTTCAAGTTGTTCTTTGTTGATTGTTACAACAGTTGAAAAATCTTTTGGAAGAATTTGCTTATAGTTAATAAATTGTCCATCAATTAGACGATTGATAACAATAGTGTCTCCCAAATCAACCATAATGTTATTTGAATGAACATATACTCTTATATTTCCATCATTATCCATCATTTTCATAACTTCATAAATATTTTTTCCTGGCACTATGATAGAAAAATCAGATGTTGCATTAACTAAAGTTTTATTAGCGATTGACAAACGACAACCATCCACTGCAACAGCGCGAATGTTTGTTCCGTTAATTTCAATTAAAATACCTTTTAAAATTGGCCTTGAATCATCTTGAGCAACAGCATAATAAACGTTGTTTATTAATTCTTTGAAGCTTTCTTTTGATATTTCAAAAAAATCTTTCTTTTCAACTTCTTTGATTTGTGGAAATTCACTTATTTCCATGCATTGCAATGTTCCTTCACTGTCCGTGTAAGCAATTCTTAATTGATTTCTTTCGTTTAATTCACATTCGATTTGTTCATTTGTAAGTTTCTTAATATATTCACCAAAAAGCCTGCCTGGAACAACAGTTTCACCAGCATTATCAACTTCAGCTCTAATTGTTTTTTCGACACTCATCTCTAAATCTGTAGCGGACAAAATAAGTTTATCTTCAGCACAAACCATTTTAATGCCTTCAAGAATTTGGCTTGTGGTCTTGCTGCTAATTGCTTTAGACACAACACTTATTGCTTCGCTTAATTCTAGCCCATCACATCTAAATTTCATTTTTAATCTCCTCTTTTAATCTTGCTCAGTTTTCAATCTGAGCCCATTTGACTTTGTCCCCCTACTTCAAAATCATATTACAGCACTATACTATCAAAAGCAAGCAAACATGTCAAATCTTTTAAACCTTTTTTGTCAAATTTTTTCTATTCTTTTTGCTATTTAAACTTATCCACAAAAAATGTGTTTTCGTG
>CAZTNT010000116.1:0-2894 GCA_964614965.1 uncultured Lachnospiraceae bacterium
AAAAAAGATGATAAGAAAGCAATTTTGTTTAAGTATTATCAAGAATCTCTGCAAAGACAAAAAATGTTAAACAAAATCCTGAAAGATAAGGATTTTTCTCTTGATTTCGTAAATGATATCATTTATTTGGGAAATGATATTCGAACGAAAAAACTGAATGAGTTGGTTGGCGTGTGGGTGCTTGAGGGTGTTTATTTAAACATTAAAGATGCCAAAAACAGAAAGAATGAAACTGACTCAGATACTCCGTATAAATTTCTTGCGTTTGACAAGTTTGGCAATTCGCCATGGTTTTATAACGCAAACGAAAATTTTATTGTTTTTAACCCATGGAACAAGCCTGTAAAAGAAATATATCAAATTGTTGAAGATTGCATATATCTAAAAATTCAAAATCCAGAAGAACACATCTTTGGAGAAATGGAAAATCCGCTATTGAAAAATCATGTTTTGGTTTTTAAAAAAGTCAGTGATAAGTATGAAGATTTTGAAAAATGTATGTTTAATGATGTTTTTAACGAGGAGTTTGAGGTTGACGAAAATCTTATCGGAGTTTGGCAATTGATAAATTCAAAACAAAAAAAATTTATTGTTGTAAATAAGTCGGGCGAGGCAAACATTTGTTTTGATAATGGAATCAAAAATGTAAGTTGGACAAAAGGATTTATTTGTGATTATGACAATAAAAGAAAAATGAAATATGAAATTATTGAAAATAAATTAATTGTTGAAAATAAAACTAATCTATGGAATTTTAGTAAGTTGAAAAACAAAAGTGAAGAATATGTTAGATTGCTTTAGCCCTATCATTAGCAATATTTTATAAAAATTTCTTTCCGCAAAACAAAAAATCATTTAACAAAACTTTCCTTGTGTGGTATCATGATGTTAGGTGTTATATGATTTTAGAACTTAATTCATTGAATTTGAATGATGCAATTATGTTGCAAAAAACATTATTTCCTCTTGAAAATGGGGAATATGATTTGATCTCTTGTTTTGAGAAAAGTTATGCTGAAGATTATAAACTTATAAAATATTGGCTTTTACAACTTTCAGGAAAATATGTTGGAATGATTGGTATGTATGTTTATAATGAATATCCAAATGATGCATGGCTCGGTTGGTTTGGTATCGTGAAAGACGAGAGAAGAAAAGGCTATGGAACATTGCTTTATAAGGCTGTTCTTGATTTTGCACAAAAATCAGGATTTAAAAATTTAAGGCTTTATACTGACGAAATTGACAATGTTGATGCGACAAAGTTTTATGAACACATGGGAATGCAGAAAGAGGTTTATGATTTAGAGTGTGATGAACATTTTGAGGTGGGAAAAACTTTAATCTATTCTGTTTCCTTGAGCGATAAAAAAGTGAAGAAGTGGAATAACAAAAATCTCTTTTTAAAAGAACATGAAGAAAGAAATTCTTGAGGAGAATGTATGAAAATATTGCTAGTTTGCAGCAAGGCGTTTTATGACAAACTTATTGATTTTAAAATCAAGTTGGAAGACTTAGGGCATGAGGTTTTTATGCCGAATTGCTGGAATTGCCCTGAAACAGAGGCTAAATATAGGGGAACTGACGAACATTCAGCATGGAAGGCGACAATGATAAAACATAGCGAGGAAGTAATAAGTCGCATGGATGCTGTTTTGGTGCTTAATTATGATAAAAACGGACAAAAAAACTATATAGGCGGTGCGACTTTTCTGGAAATTTATGATGCTTTTAGATTGGGCAGGAAAATATTTTTCATAAACAACTTACCGGAAGGAATGCTTAAGGATGAGTTGATTGCTTTTAATCCGATTATTATTAATGGGGATTTAAAGAAAATTCTTTGATTTTTCAAAAAATTCTTTAAAATGTTTGAGTTTTTGTTTAGATGTAGTAAAATAAAGCAGGAGGATATTTGTAATGATTAATATTGCGATTGATGGGTATGTTTGCAGCGGAAAAAGCACGATTGCTAAGGCGTTGGCAAAAGAACTTGGCTTTGATGTATTTGATACAGGGGCACTTTACAGAGGTATTGCTTGCGCTTTTGACTATATGAAACTTGATGAAACTAAAATTTGTGATGAATATATTTGTGATTTTGCAGAGCAAATAAATGTGAGTGTTGAGTTTATTTTGAACAAACAACATGTTTTTGTTAATGGAATTGATTATACATTAAATTTGAGGACAGAAAGAATAAGTGCATTATCTGCTAAGATTGCACCATTTCCAGTCATTCGAGAGAAAGTGTTGAACTTACAAAGAGATTATGCAAAAACTCATAATCTTGTTATGGAGGGAAGAGATATTGGAAGCCATGTTCTTCCAAATGCGGATTATAAATTTTTCTGCACCGCCGATGAGATGGTTAGGGCTCAAAGACGCTATGAACAGCAAAAAGCAATGGGAAATGACGTAAAATTTAATGAGGTTTTGAAAGAACTTCACGAAAGAGATCATAAAGATGTTCACCGCGACCATGGTGCTCTGGTTATTTTGCCAGAGTCAATTTTGATTGATACTACAAATATGTCTTTGGAAGAAAGTGTTGCTTTTTGTTTAAAGCATATTAATGGATAATATGTTTGCAAAGGAGTTGAATATGAGATTAATTTTATGCGGTGGAGGCGACGGGGAGCAAGTCAAAGAAAGTTATGAACTCTTTGCACGAGAAGTAAATGGCGGAAAAGTTTTATATATTCCGCTTGGAAGAGTGTATTAATTGGTATGCTTCAGAAATGCAACCATTTGGTGTTACGAATATTGAACAAACCAAGGAAAATATTGTTTTATAAAAATAACTATCTGCATAAATAAGAGGAGAATTTTACAAATGAAGAAATGGCTCGTAATGATAGCGAGCGTGTTGGTTGCTGGGCTTGTGAGTGTTG
>CAZTNT010000117.1:0-2885 GCA_964614965.1 uncultured Lachnospiraceae bacterium
ACATTAACATAACCATGATATGTGTTATCGGCATTTTTAGGTGCGAATCCGTTGAAATTAATTTCTTCATCAAGAATAATAGAAGCGGGTGACAATATATTGTGTTCAAAACATGGCAAATACACAGCCAATGGTTTTAACGTAGATGCTGGTTGCCTTTTTAAATTATGTAAATTATAATTTGAATTGGTGTAATATGCCAAAACATGTCCTTTATTATTGCATACTATTGACAAACTATCTAAAGTTGAATTTGTTAAATTTTCAACATCTGAAATAACAGAATTATTTGATTCAACAACTTTTTTTTGCAAATCGTCTTGTTTAAAAGTTATAATTTGATAATTCTTATTAATCAAATCTCTTTCGGAAATGTTTAATAAACTGCAAGCTTCAAATATTGCTTCTTTTTCATAACTATTGTCTTCATTAGTTTTTGAAATTAATATGTCAGAGTTAACAATAAGATTATAGTCATTTTGCGATATATTTCCACTTTTTAGCATTCCTTTTGCAACAAGATTTTTGCGTTTTATAGAATTATCATAATTTTGAATTGGAGAATATAACATAGGTGATTTAATCAATCCCGCCAAGCAACAAGCTTCATTCATAGTTAATTCAGATGCTGATTTATTAAAATAAATTCTACTTGCATTTTCAATTCCATAAGCATTAGAACCAAAATAAATGGTGTTCAAATACATTTCTAAAACTTCATCTTTTGAAAATTCTTTTTCCATTTTGATAGATAACACCAATTCTTGGAGTTTTCTTGAATAAGTTTTTTCGTTTGTTAATAATGCGTTTTTTATTAACTGTTGACTAATTGTCGAAGCTCCTTGCGATTTGGAATTAGTGCTTAAATTGACAAAAGCTGATTTGATAATTCTTTTAACATCGTATCCGTGATGCGAGTAAAACCGTTTATCTTCAATGTCAATAAACGCATCTTTAACGTATTTGGGCAAATCGTTAATATCTATCAAGGAGCGATTTGTGTTATATAACGTGTTATCGCAACCACTTGCTGAATAAACCTTAATTCCGTTGTTTAACGTTGTCAATTTGTTAATATCTAATTCATATTTGTGATAACAAAACATTATAAAACCAAATAGAATAGCAAATATAACACTTATAAAAATTGATAAGATTAACAAAACTTTTTTTAATTTACTACCTTTTTTAATCATTATAGTGTAGTATTTGCAGATTGCAGAAAAATACTTATCAATTTGTAGCAAATATTCCAAGCAAAAACAGTTGAAAAAAGTAAAATTTTATATTATAATATAAAACATGAGTAATTATAATGGTAAATTGTATCATGTGGTGACATATGGTTGCCAGATGAATGTTCACGAAAGTGAAAAAATTCGTGGTATTTTATATTCACTAGGAATGAATGAAACTGAAGACATTGAAAAAGCCAATGTTGTTGTTTTTAACACTTGTTGTATTCGTGAAGGGGCAGAAGATAGAGCTTATAACAACATAATGGCATTACGAAAATGGAAAGAAAAAAATCCTGATAATGTAATTATTGTCTGTGGCTGCATGCCACAACAAAAAGAAGGTAAGTATAATTTAAAAAACAAACTTCCTTTTGTCGATATCATTGTTGGAACACACAATATTAATGAGATTGGCAGTCATTTAAAGAAATTAACAAATAGCCAACAAAGAATTGTTGAAATTTTGGATGCACCAAACTCGTCAATGGACATAAATGGTGCAATTAGAGATGATAAAACCAATGCCTATGTGAATATTATTTACGGTTGTAATAAGTTTTGCACTTACTGTATAGTTCCATATGTTCGTGGAAGAGAAAAAAGTAGACCTATGAATGAAATTTATAAAGAAGTGAAAGATTTAGTTCAAAATCATGGATATAAATACATAACTCTTCTTGGACAAAATGTTAATTCATATGGGAAGGATTTAAATGAAAAAACAACTTTTGCCGAACTGCTTAAACATTTATGTACAATTGAAGGTGATTTTAAACTTAAATTTATGACTTCACATCCAATGGATTTTAGCGATGATTTAATTAAAGTAATGAAAAATGAAAATAAAGTTGCAAAAGCACTTCATTTGCCTGTTCAGTCTGGCAGTAGTGCAATATTAAAAAAAATGAACAGGCATTATGACGCAAAACATTATATGAAAATTATTAAAAAAGTTAAGCGTGCCATTCCTAATATTTCACTTTCAACAGATATCATCGTTGGTTTCCCAGGAGAAACGGAAAGTGATTTTAATAAAACTATGAAATTAATTAAAAAAGTTAAATATGACCAAGTTTTTGCTTTTATGTATTCAAAGCGTACAGGAACTCCTGCAGCAACGTTTGATAACCAAGTTGAAGAAGAAGTTAAAAATGTTAGGGTAAATAAACTTTTGAGGTTACAAAAAATAATTTCGAAAGATTTATTAAACAAAAATATAGGAAAAACTTACAATTGCTTAATTAAACATATTAATGGGGTTGCAGTGGGCCTCACTGATGGTGGAAGAGAGATATATATCCCAACATATAAATTCAAAAATCAAAATTATTTCATAGATGTTCGAGTTGAAGAAATAAGAAATCATAAACTTTCAGGAGTAATTGATGAGCATTAAAAAACTATCTCCAATGATGACACAATATTTAGCAACCAAAGAACAGTATAAAGATTGTATACTTTTTTATCGTTTAGGTGATTTTTATGAAATGTTTAACGAGGATGCAATAGTTTGTAGCAAAGAGCTTGACTTGACTTTAACAGGTAAAGATTGTGGTGTTGAAGAAAGAGCACCAATGTGCGGAGTTCCTCACCATGCTTATGAAGGGTATGTTCAAAAATTGATTGAAAAGGGTTATAAGGTTGCGA
>CAZTNT010000118.1:0-2767 GCA_964614965.1 uncultured Lachnospiraceae bacterium
GGATAAAGAGCACAAACGCCTGGGGAAATTACGAAAAGTGTTAGGAGAATGAAAAGAATTATGACAAATTTGAAAGATTTCTTGCTTAAATTGTCTTAATAGTATATAATAATATTATTAATAGTGTTTTATTTATGGGATTCCTCAACTACACTCGGAATGACAGGGAAAATGCAGTGCTTCGCGTTAGGGGATTCTTCGATTCCGCTTTGCTACACTCAGAATGACACAATAAACTTAGGGTGACATTGAAAATATCGTCCGCTTTATCTTATAACGAGAAGTTTTCGCCCAAACGATTTATGATTTAATGAGCACTCTTGTTAACGTGCTCAGAAAATCATCTTAGTGAGCGGTGGAAGCTTCGAGTATGTCTGAATTAAAATAAAACATACATAGGGGGAATTTATGATTCGTTATATTCCTGGTAAAACCAGAGTTAAAACTGAATTTTTTAAAGGGATTGGTTTTGGTGACATAATTCTTGCAATTGTGTGCTTGATTTTTGCCATTGTCATCATTGCAAGTAACTTGTTTAAAATTGGTGGGGGAGATTATCGTTGGTATGCTCTTTTTGCTTGGATTGGAATTTCAATTGTTTTCTATCTTCCTATTGACGATGGTTTAAGGCTTTGGAGTTCAATCACATTAATTATTCGTTTTTCTGCGTTTTCTAAAAAGTACATAAAAAGTGGAAAACAACGTGGCTACAAACCAATGCAAATGCTCACGCCATTCTTTAAAATAGATATGGGTAAATTTATTGATTTCGGGCAATATTCTGGAATGGTTTTGGAAATTCACCCTCTGGCTCTCGACCTAATGCAAGAAAAAGTTCAAGATGCAATCATTTTCACCTTCAGCAAAGCGCTTAAACGAATTTCTCAATATCAAAGAGCATGTATTGTTAAAACTGTTAAACCTATGAGATTTGATGTCTTCTTGAAAAACGATGACTTGAAATATAGCCTTCTTAACGAACTTTATGAACAAGGGCAATATTCTGAAGAAGAAATGGAATCTCGTGGTTTGATTTTCCGTGAAAGAGTGGATGCGCTTAATAATGCAATTAGGTCAGAACCAATTCTTCAAAATCATTTCTACTTTGTTTTGTTTGGTGAAGATAGACAAAGTTTGGAAGAAACAACAATTGGTATTATGAATGATTTGGGAACAGGTCAGTATACAATTGCCTCTCATATTTTGAGAGAAAACGATTTAATTAGTTTCTTAAAATCTAACTATCAATCAATTTATGCGGAAAGCGAAATTGAAAACCTTGCTCCAAGTCAATATAGCAACTGGATTATGCCAAATAAGGTTGAGTTTAAAGTTGCTCGTGTTGAAATTGATAAAAAACCTTATAAACAAATGGTCATTGCAAATTATCCTCTTGAAGTTGGAAATGGATGGGCTTATCCTATCTTCAACCAAGAAGGAACAAGAGTTATCATGAACATTATGCCGGTTGATAAAGACAAAGGTGAAAAAGCAATCGACCGAGCAGTTATGGAAAAAGAAGCAAAGCTTGACAGAACTTTCCGTTCAAGTGAATTAATTGAAAAAGAAGCGGACATTGAATCTCTTCACACCTTGCTTCGTGACTTAAAAACCAACAACGAACAACTTTATGATATATCAATTCATATGCGTGTTGAAGAACAAAACAGAAAAGAAGTTAGAAACGTTTTAAAGCAATATGGATTTAAATATTCAGATTTGTTTGGTAGACAAGTGGACGCATTTGTTTCATCAACTGTTAACAGAATTGACACTCTTCCACATTTCTATAGAAGCATGCCATCAACTACAATTGCTGCATCTTTCCCAATGGTGGACTCAATTATGCAAGACCCAGCAGGTTTCTGCATTGGAACTTCAACTTCAAGTGGTTATCCAGTGTTTATTGACTTCTTTACGCGTGACCCTCGTGCGGGACGTATTAACTCTAACATGATGGTTATTGGTAAATCAGGTTCGGGAAAATCATATGCAACAAAAACAATCTTAACAAACCTTGCAGCAGACAGAACAAAAATGTTTATTCTAGACCCGGAACAAGAATATGATGTTATGACTTTGAATCTTGGTGGTAAAGTTATTGACGTTGGAACAAATAAATCAGGAATTCTGAATCCTTTCCACATCATGGCATCTTTGGAAGACTTGGATGCTGCAAATGATGGTCAAGAAGAAATTGATGATGAAAACATTGATGAACTTGTTCAAAAAGGTTCAAACAAAACATTCTTCACACACTTGCAATTCTTGGAGCAATTCTTTAGAGCAATTTTGGAAGGAATTTCTTCAGATGCTTTTGAAACACTTAACACTTTGGTTGTTGAACTTTATAACAAAAAAGGAATCAACCAATTCACAAATATTGGTGCTTTAAAAGCTGAAGATTATCCGATTTTCGATGACTTGTTTGCTCTTATTAAAGAAAAATTAAAGACTGTGAAAGATGCTTATTATCGTCAAAATTTGCTCATTTTGGAAACTTACATTCAAAAGTTTGCAACAGGTGGACGTAACTCAGACCTTTGGAATGGTCCAACATCAATTTTAACAGATGAAAACCTAATTACATTTAACTTCCAAACATTGTTTGCAAGTAAAAACAACAAACTTGCAAATGCTCAAATGCTTTTGGTGTTTAAATATTTGAACAACGAAATCATCAATAACAAGAAGTTTAATGCTGATTATTATGAAAAAACAGGCGTTGATATCAAGCGTCAAGTTGTTATTGCGGTTGATGAAGCGC
>CAZTNT010000119.1:0-2720 GCA_964614965.1 uncultured Lachnospiraceae bacterium
CTCATCGGTAAACCTCAATTGAACCACCAGACTATCTGGTGGTTTTCTAATACAACAAAAAAACACACCACAACCTACCCTATCTCACGTTGTGGTGTGTTTTTATGTCATATTATGTAGATTGTATCAAAGTCAAAACTCAATTCCTCATTGCTGAATTTTTCAATTGGAAAAGCCTCGCAAAACCAAATAACTTCATTTAAATCTTGATTATAATATGTTTCGATAACAGCAACATTTCCTTTGTTTGCTTTTACATTGCAAATTTCTTTTTTTAATCTATTGAACCAAACTTCAGTCTCGTGATACAATTCCGGCGCCAATTGTTTTGCAATCAGTTCTTTTCTATCATTGTATGTTGGTTCAATTTTATAAGCATTGGTTGGAACAAATTGCAACTCTTCAATTATAGATTTTGGAATTTCTATTGCATGAGAAATAAGATTTGATTTTATTGGTCTATCGCTTATTAAAATAAAATAATTACTCATTATATACTCGGCGCTCCATAAAACGCATGCGCAAATGCCAACTGTTTCCCAATCAACTTTGCCATCTTGTTATATATCATGATATCAAATTTTATCCTTTCAGTCAACAAAAACATCACAACCCGCCCTATCTCACGTTGTGATGTTTTTTCTCAATCATAGTATCAGTTCATATATCGTTTTCACGATTAAGTGAGTCAAATCATCGCAGTTATATAACTAAAAGATTGCATAAAGAATGGCTGTTTTTGAACAAATCCTTCAATCTTACAATCAATTTTATATCTATCAAGTTTATTCTTTAATGATTTAGAATATTGTTTTAAAACTTATTCTCTTGATAAACTTTTATAATCTTCTTCTCTATATATTGTTTTAAAATGCCCTGTAAAGAAGATTTTATCATTCTCGAGTCCGTCAATTAAATCTTCTTCACGTTTTCTATCTAATGGATTTTTTATACTTTTTGCACGTCTTTTAATAATGTTTATACATTTTGATGGGTATAGTGGATATAAATATTCTGCTGCAAAAGATGCTACAGCTATATTTTCATGATCTAATAATTTTAAAAATTGTTCAATTCCATTATTTTGAATAATATAAGTAGCATTTTTTTCTATTCTTTTACCAATTTTTACTGTAAGTTTTGCGTCATAATCTGGATTTGATAAATTTTCAACTTTTAAATAATTACTTAAAAATATAGCATCATCCATAAATTGCTGTATTATATTTTCAATTGTTTTTTTCATAATTAGTCCTTTTATAGCCATATTACTGTTTCTCCTAATTGTTCTGCGAACATTTTTAAGACTTCAAGACCTTTCGCATATTGTTGTTCGTATGGTAAAGTATTTACATATTGTCTAAAAGATGAGAATGTTCCATATCGTGATGAATAATACTTTGAAATTTCGTGATGCAAATTCTTAGAAATAGGTACTGTGTTTTGTGAGTTATAAACTGTTGAACCAGCATTAATACCTTTTGGCAGAACAAATATTTCCTTTTTTTGATTCTGAAAGAGTCATCGTTGCAGTAAACCCTAACAATCCTTTCATTGATGACAGATTCTTTAATGTCAATACTGCTTCTTTTGAAGAGTATGGCAGCAAAGTAACTGCCGCATGTAATTTAACTGAATTATTTTCATGAGACAAAAGTTTTTTACAATCAAAAATAAAAGTTTCACTATTATTTAGTAAATAACTTTTTATAGATTCTAAATTTTTATAATTTTTATTAACTTGTTTTGAATCTCCTAATTGAGATAATTCACCATCCATTATTGCTGCGTTTATAAAATCTTCAATAGTTATTTTCATATTATATTACTTATTATTAGAAAGAAATTTTTCAAAGTAATTATTTCCTTCTTCATAATTTTTAATAACATATTTAACATTTGAAGCCAAATGTGTTTTACCCTTCTTTTCAATTGCTTTTAAGGTTTTTTCCGCTTCATTTGGATATAAGGAATATACTATGCTTGCACTATAATATCTAACAATTTCATTTTCGTCTTTAAGCATTTTAAATAAAGCGTCAACTCCTTCTTGTAAAACAATAAGTTCCTGACCAAGCGTAATTAATTTAGTTTCCAATCTATTTCCTTTTTGATAATTATCCTCAAGATATAAAGCATTATATCTATTTATGCAAACATTTCTAAATTTTTCTATTTTTTCTTCTATTGTCAATTCTTTTTTCATATTTATCCTTTTAAATATTATGGTAATAATACTGTTACGCCCAACTCTTTTGCAAATTCTAATAATTTTTCTACTCCAAATTTGTATTGTGAATCAAAACTTTGAGTAGACAACCATTGTCTTACTGTTTGAGTTGTGCTACCTGTAATTTCAAAGTTCTTAGAATTATAAAGTCCTGTAATTTTAGAATGTAAAGAGCCCTGATATCCGCTTGGAATATTTACAAGATTTCCCGTATTATGAATATTTTCTGCACCGAATTTAGCTATATTGTCTGCGTTTTGTTCAACAATATGATGCCAGGCTTGATTTTCTCCAGCTGGACCATTTGCTTTTTTAAATGCATCAAATGATTTATAACCAGTTCCTTTAGAAACTTTTTCAGTTCCTGTAATTGTAGCACTCGAACCGCCTGTTATTGCACTAGTTATACCATAAGCAACACCCGATGCTAATGCGCCAACAGCAGTTCCAACACCTGCACAAATACCAACAGTTTCCCAATCAACTTCAC
>CAZTNT010000120.1:0-2635 GCA_964614965.1 uncultured Lachnospiraceae bacterium
GCAAATTTTCTCCACAATGTTTAGAAAGCTCATTTTCATATATTCCTTCTCTTAAATTCCCTATGGCTGTTTCTTTTCTTCCCACATTATGCTCACAATTATAAATATTGCCATCAACGTCAATAACAAATGCACAAGGATCTTCTCGCATACAAGATCGTGTTTTTGGCAACGAATAGAACTTGCTGCTACTAGTTATTTTTTGTGGATTATTCAAAACTTTAAACAAATTATAAATAACATTTACCCTTTCTTGTTCCGTAAACTTCTTTTTTTCGCCTGTAACAAACGCAGGATAAATCGAAACATTATTTAATGTACCCAACAACGATTCTAATTCTTCGACAAGTACTAATATATTTTTAAAGTTATCTGGAGAAATATTGAGTCTTATATTAACAGCAACTTTCTTCTTGGCAACTTCCATTAAATTGCTAATTATTTTATAATAGTCTCCCTCATCTTTATTTACATAGTTCTTAACCCTTTCATAAACCTCCTTAGTACCATCGAATGTGATTTGCATACAACGCACATTCCATTCATCTAACTTTTCACAAATAATCTTATTATTTAACAGACTTCCGTTTGTAATTATATACGAAGCATAGTCAATACCATTTTCACGTAGTTCATTGGTTATATCATCAATCAGCTTTGTACTAAGTAATGGCTCCCCTCCAAACCAACACAAATTCAAGATATCGTTTGCAGATTTTTCTTTCAGAAATTCTAATAATTTATCTAAATATTCTTCATTAAAATCATTCTTACACACATTATGTTCATAACAATATCTGCATCTAGCATTACACTTCATAGTAGTAGTAATTGTAATGCTGTTATTTTTTCTCTTCATACTATTAATTTTTTTTGCTAACAATATATATACGTATCGTTCATCTACATCTATTGGTACCCATAATCCATTCTTCACATAAATACTTCTATTTGTCGTTTCTTTATCTTCACTATTATATACTTTATATTCTTCATCACCCATTTTCACCAAAGTATTATACAAAGTATTATATATAAGATGTTTTCCATTATGCTCTATATGATAATTATAAAAAGATTTCTTGTAGTTTTTTTTATAATCATGGTCATTTCTCGCTACCGTTTCTAAATATATATCAAACTCACTTTTAACACACATACTATTTATTTTATCAATATTAGACTGTGTTACCGCTTTTACTATTTCCTCATTTGAACAAATATAAGTATCCATCATATACCTACTCTTTGAGATTAATCTCATCTAAAATTGTGTTAATTAACAATAATCGTATACTTTCATCCACTTGCATTAATTGATTTGTAATATTATCACCTATTTTTTGCAAATCAGCACTTATATGTTTGTCCATGCTCTTGTTACTTTTTAAAATACTATTCTTAAAATCATTTACATCTTTCAGACATTCATCCATCTTCTCTATTCCGGTTGCTAATTTAGTATCGATATCACTAATATTTTTTTTCACTACAGCATCATTATCTGTCAAGCCTACCATTTGGTCTTTAAGCTCACTCATTGTGCTACCTAATTCAGAAGCCTTAACTCCCAATTCTAAAAGATTTTTATTATTCATTTCTGATAACACTCTGAACCTATTATCTATATTCAAATTTATATTGTCATTCAATAACTTTGATTCTTTTAAACTACTATTTTGAACAGACTTCAACTCAGTTATTATTTTATTCTCCACAGTCAAAAAGTTAGCTATCATTGATTCTTCTTTCTCGTCAATTGCACAAGTTGTAGATTTAATTTCTTCTACGGTCTCACCAACAACTCCAATTCTATTCCATAATGCGTTTATATCTTCAGCATATTTTTCATTAGTTCTTGCAACAAAACTATTGTACTTTTCAATTGTAAGAAATAAATCTACACCAAGTTTCTTAATAAAATCATCTGATTCTTTCTGTCTATCATTAATTCTACTTATAGCATCTAACAAACTACACTTTATCTCCTCTTGCTCATTTTTATAGATTTCCAATTGCTTATTTACTACATTTAGTTCATTTCTACATGATTTAATTTCGTTATGTATCAAATCAAATAACTCTTTAAATTCCTTTATTTTTTGTGAACCAATAAAAACGAACAAAACACTCACCTCAATTGTTTATTAAATCGATTAATATTTCACTCAATTCATGCTTATACATATACTGAATCTGTTTATTTTTCAAAATTACACTATCATTCTTTTTATTTTCTGCAAGCTCTATATATGCATCATTTAATTTTTTCACATTCCTATCAACTTCATTTAATCTATTTTCCACTTCTTTTCGTATCATAACAGATTGTTTAATTACCGTTTTTTCAATACTGTTTTTAAGACCAAGTACTGCCTGTTTTTTTATATTGACACAAAAATCATCAAAATTTTTTTCTCTTTTTGCATCATCTCTTTCAGCTAATATCACAGAAAGTTCTTTATCAGTTAAAACAAGCCGTTCATCCATAAAATCCCCAATATGTCCTTTAATCTGATTCTTTAGATTTTCATTTTCTTTCCTTATACCATCAACATTCAAATTAAGATACTTACCACCATATCGTTGTTTATTAATAGCGCTTAATACTTCTATAAACTCATCAATAGATTCA
>CAZTNT010000121.1:0-2609 GCA_964614965.1 uncultured Lachnospiraceae bacterium
GCTTTCTTTAAATTTCTTTTTCTTTTTCTTGTTTTCTTTGTTAAAATGTGGTTTTTACCGTCGTGTGCACGTTTGATTTTACCAGTTCCAGTAACACTAAAACGTTTTGCAACAGACTTTTTAGTTTTCATTTTTGGCATAGTTATTCTCCTTAAAAATTTATATATTTTTTGTAAAATTAGATTCTTGCTTTATTCTATTTTTTGTTGCTAAGTGGAGCCAAGAACATGAAAATGTTTCTTCCTTGAATTTCTGGTTTTTTGTCAACTTGACCAACACTAGCGCAAAGTTCAGCAAACTTGTTCATGTTATCAATTCCGATTTGTGGACGAATTTGAATTCTTCCCTTCATTCGAATGCTAACTTTAACTTTGCTACCTTCTGCTAAGAATTTGCAAACTTGTTTTGCTTTGATTTCAAGATCATGGTCATCAATGTTCATTGACAATCTCATTTCCTTTGTTTCAGCAACCTTTTGGTTTTTCTTTTGCTCTTTAAGTTTTTTCATTTCATCAAACTTAAACTTGCTGTAGTCCATAATCTTGCAAACAGGTGGTTTTGCTTCTAGTGCAATTAACACCAAATCAAGATCATACTCTTGCGCAATCTCTAAAGCTTTGGCACTGCTCACTAAGCCTAACTGCTCTGAGTTTGGCCCTATTAAACGGACTTCTTGTAAAACAATTTGTTCATTTTTTAGTGTTTCTTTCAAATTTCCTCCTAAAACAAAAAATGAGTTCTAAAGCACAGAACCCACTCCAAAAAATTAGATAATATTTATATCGTAATTTTAAGACCATTGTCGCGCATTTGCTTCAAGGTGAGAAGTGGAACTCCTACTTTTACGATTTCATATTAACACACTAATTTTTAATTGTCAAGCATTTTTTTTAATTTACTCTTTTATTTCATGATAAATTGATTCCAATTCTTTCGCTGTAAATAGTTTTGGAACTGGATATAATGGATTTGCCTCTTTTGCTGCAGTTTTTGCCAATTCTGAAACATCTTCTGTTCTGATTTCCTTGATTTTTGATGGAATCTGCATATATTGATTCATTTCTTCAATCTTTTGAATAACCAACCTAGCCCCTTCATCTTTAGAAGTTGAATCATCACAAAGACCTGTGAATTTTGCTATTTTCCATAATTTAAATCTAGCAGATTTTCCATATCTTTTTAAAACATGTGGCATTATAACCGCATTTGCAAAACCATGAGGTGTGTTATACTTTCCACCTAAAGAATGTGCAATTGCGTGAATGTAGCCCACATATGCTTTCGTGAATGCCAAACCAGCCTTGTAAGATGCTTTCAACAATCTCTTTCTTGCTTGAATGTTTGAGCCATCATCATATGCAGTTTGTAAATTTTCAAAAATAAGTTTTATGGCAGTCAATGAATTTCTTCTTGTTGATGCTGTTGTGCTACGGCCAATGTATGCTTCAATTGCATGTGTTAAGGCATCCATACCCGAAGTTGCGGTCATTTCTTTTGGAAGCGCTAAGGTTAACTTAGCATCAAGCAAAGCATAATTAGGAATTAAGTCAAAGTCATTAATCGTGTATTTAAGATGTGTTTCGCTGTCTGTTATAACAGCAGCAAGAGTTGTTTCGCTTCCTGTTCCTGCTGTTGTTGGAATTGCAATTAATAATGGAATTTTATGATTAACTTTAAGCAACCCCTTCATGTCATTCAATGTTTTATTTGGGCAAGCAAGTTTCGCTCCAACAGCTTTTGCGCAATCCATTGGAGAACCTCCACCAACAGCAATGAGGCATTGGCAATCGTTTTCTTGATACATAAACACAGCGTCTTCAACGTTTTGCGTGGTTGGATTTGCCACAGTTTTATTGTAGATTGAAAAACTTACACCATTATCTGTTAGATACTCTTCCAAATTTTTTGTTAATCCAGCACTTTTTACACCTTTGTCCGTTACAATCATAACATTGTCAAAATTATGTTGTTCTAAAACTTTTAACAAGTCGTCATGTGTGCTTAACAAATGTGGCTCTCTATATGGCAATAATGGAACAAAGCATCGCATTATTGTTTGATACACTCTACAGTAAAACCTACTAAAAATATTCATAATCTATCCCTTTACATTAAATTTAATAAAAATTATAAATTATGTCAACAAAAATGGTTTTATTTTCAAATTAACCATTAGACAAATTAAAAAAGATGCGGTTAGTCAGTTAATTTTGAAACTAGTGTTATTTTTAAAGAGAGTTAGGACTCAAAAAATCCTAATTCTTTTTTTATTTGCTTATGCCGTGAAATAATAAGGCATTCCAAATGATATTATTTTTAGAAATTATATAATTTGAAATTTTAAATTAATAAATAAAAGTAATTTGTAATAACTTCTGGAGTTTCTCTCATTCCATTTTCAATCCACCAACGAAGTGTTTCTAAAAAGGTGGACAATATGTGATTAACCCAAAATTCCTCTGGCAGTTCTTGTGGTTTATTGTTTTTAAAGCTTGTTAAGTGTTTTTGTATTCTTTCTTTTAAATCTTTTCTAAAATATTGAAAAAACAAGTCCGTGTTTTGAGAACTAAAAAGTTTTACTATATTATTATCATCTTTATAAAAATGCA
>CAZTNT010000122.1:0-2604 GCA_964614965.1 uncultured Lachnospiraceae bacterium
CCTAGAACCTTTTAACCCACAAAATTCTAGAAATTTTAGCCTTTGTATACAGTAACACACCTTTTGCCTCTAATTTAGGACTTAAAACTTCTGCCTTGGCAAAAGTTACATTTGATTTGCCTGCAAATTAAAAATCATAAATTATAAATAACTAAAAATAAATTATTGCAAATATTATTTTCCACAATTAATCAGTTATCAATTATATGGCTTTACCATATAACTTAGTCGCGATTTCAAATAGTTTCAAAAATTTTGACAATTTTCTATCACACCTCGTTATAATTTGATTTTGCAAGAAATCAACTTATTCGGTGGTTATGGTTCTTCCACCTGTGCTAGTGTATTTTTCTATACTCGCACGCTACCGCGAGATATATAGCGAGTTCCAAGATTTCGCAACAAAAAATAGCAAAGCCCTAAAACTCGCTTTGCCATTTTAGCACACACCCGCCCACGTTGTCAATGATTTTGTTTGACCTTTTTTTGGTATGAGCGGCATCTTGTTAAAGAGTAAATTCTCAAAGTAAAATCCATAGTGGAAATTTAAGTGGACTTTACTATGAGAATTTTTTTTGGTAGATTTTACTATGAGAAATCTTTTTACTTTTAGGAGGGTTTATGAAACACAAACATTTATCTTTTGAGGATAGGTTATTAATTGAGGAGTGTTTACTTTGTGGCATGTGTTTTAAACATATCGCCAAACGTTTAAGCAAAGACCCTTCTACCATTTCCAAAGAAATCAAGAAACATCTATATCTATCTGGTCATTCAACTAAAAAAAATAGCAATGGACATCCTTCCCCTTGCCCATTGCTATCTAAACCACCATTTGTTTGTAACTCTTGCCCTAAAAGATCTATCCCTTGTGGGTATACTAAACAAAAATACATTGCTAAATATGCCAACGATGCATACTTAAAAACTCTTTCGTCTTCAAGACAAGGTATTGCTCTTAACAAGCAGAGTTTCTATGATGATGATTTAATTATTACAGAAAAACTTGCAAAAGGTCAACACCTTTATCATATTGTACATACTAATTCCTTACATTCTTCTCTTTCTTCTATCTATCGATACTTTAACTTAGGATATCTTTCTGCATCTTCTATTGACTTGCCTCGAAAAGTTAAATTCATTCAAAGGAAAAAAGATAAAGAGGATTTTGTTCCTAGAAAACTAAAGATTGGTAGATCTTATGATGACTTCACTTCATTTATCGACAAAGAAAATATTTCTCATTGGGTTGAAATGGATACTGTTATTGGCAGAGTTGGTGGTAAAACATTACTTACTTTTGATTTTACATTTTGTAACTTTATCATAGGACTATTACTAGAAAACAAAACATCTTCGGAGGTTACAAACAAAATCAAAGTATTAAAGCAAAAATTATTGGAGAATAACTATACATTTGGCGATGTTTTTCCAATAATCTTAACGGATAATGGTGGAGAGTTTTCTAATGCTTTTGCAATAGAAAATGACTTAAATGGTAACAAAGAAACAAACTTGTATTATTGCGACCCATACAAGTCATCACAAAAGCCACACGTAGAAAATACTCATACTCAATTAAGAAATATCTTGCCCAAACAAACATCCTTTGATGATTTAACACAGGAAGATATTGATTTGGTATTCTCTCATGTAAATAGTACAAAGAAAGCATCACTAAATGGGAAAACAGCATATGAAATATTTACGTTTATGTATAGCGAAGAGCTGGCAAATATATTGGGTATTAAAGAAATACTAGCCCAAGAAGTAATACAAAATGAAACATTATTAAAAAAACAATAAATTAAGAAAAACAGTAAAAAGATTTCTCAAAGTAAAATCAATAGAATGGAAGTTAAATTGAAGATTTTTTGCTTTTCGATAAATTTTTCATGTTTAAAAAAGAAAATATATATTAAAAAAGATAAAAAGAAGAATTTAGTCTGAAAAATCATTTAAATTTTCCATACTAAATTCGACATCTTACCACTATGGATTTTACTTTGAGAATTTACGTTTATTTAAAACTCTTATCTAGCAAACCCCAATAAAAACTAAATTTACCAAATAAATATCTAACACCGCACAAAAAAGGCACAATTTATCTTTGTTTAAAATTATGCCTTATTTTAATATTAAATTTTTCTTAAATTATAACCCAATAACCATAGCGGGAACACAGCCGGGGATCACGCTGAGGACAAGGTCGTAATCCACGATACCATTGTAGCTCACAAAGCGCGCGTTGATGGCATTAGAAGAGTTAGGGGAACGAAGCCACCAGAAACCAGAACCATTATAAGAGTATACACCTGTAGCTGTTGCGTAGTCAGACGCCGTTATCTTTCTTGTGTCTGATGAGCCTTCTGATGCTACAAAGCCATAGTCTGTTTTAGTTACTTCTGCTACGCTTGGTGCAAATACTAGGTCGGTAGTGTTTGAACATGCATAATCTGCGTTTGAACTTGAGCCGTGCGATGCATCACTATTGTCTACTGTACCTGCTTTAATTATCACTTGCTCTGTTGTGCTAAATGCTCCGTTATAGAATGTGTCTATTAGGTAATTTCTTAATGTACTTACATTGTAGTTATTTGCATA
>CAZTNT010000123.1:0-2588 GCA_964614965.1 uncultured Lachnospiraceae bacterium
CTGGAACAAAGGTATATCTTCCATTTGAAGCATAAGAATATGTTGATATAGACATATATGGGTCACCTAAAACTTTTATAAAATAATAATCGTTATTTTCAACACACCAAGAATTTGAAATATAGTCATAGATACACATTGCATATAGTCCAACATGAACTCTTTCCTCTAAGCAATAATAATATCCTCCTATTGTATCTTGTGTCCAAGTAATCGTTTCCCCAGATGTATGAATATGAGAGGTTGAAGAAACATATCCTGTGGTTAATCCATATTCGGTTTCAAGTGTAGTGGAAGGGCTTAAAGATACCAAACCACTAAGACCAATTTCGGCTTCGATTGTTGTTGAAGTTGAAGCATTTAAACTTGTGGTAACTGATAGTTCAACAGTTGATGTTGTAGATTCTGTAATATTTTTAGAATATGAAATTGTTCCATTATTTGTATAATAAGTTTTGTTACTAAGTAATTTACTAACAACTGATAATTCTTTATTATATTTAAATATTCTAGCTCTTTTTTGTGTAGAAGTAGAATTATCTAATATCAATGTCTCTTGAAGTGTATAACCATTTAAAGTCAAACTATATTCAGGATTTATTGAGTTTTGACCAACTGCATCTGGAGGTAAAACAACACCAGTTACGGAAGCAGTTAAAGCTAATGAAAGTAATAAACTATTCATATTATTTTTCCTTTCTTTTAACTTTTTTAATCAAATAAATATAGATACAATAACTTTACTACAAACTTTCAATTTTATGAGTTAACGTAAAAGTTTAGTTGTACAATGGTCTCAGTCCCTTCATATATAAATACTTCTTCTATAAATAATATAACAAAAAATCATTATCATGTAAATACTTTGAGAACATTGATGATTGGATAAAACAAAAATGTGTTAAATGACAAAGTAAATTCCGTTTAGCAATGTCGGAAATGAAATAAGTCTGTCATGTTATAATTAAAGTGTCCTTGCAATAGAATGAAAGGAGCTATTAATTATGGCAAAGACATTTAAACATATAGTGTTACAAGAGAGAATGACAATCCTAATAGAGATAAAAAAGAACACGCAACTAAAGGAAATAGCTGCAAAGATTCATAAAGATCCAACAACAATATCTAAAGAAGTAAAATTGCATAGGATATGCAAAAAACACAATTTAACACCTCTTGTAACCAGTGGGTATAATTGTAAACATTATCAAACTTGTAACATAAAAAAATTATGTGGACAAAATAATTGTAATTTTGTATGTAAGGCATGTAAAAACATAAACTGTAATAAAAAGTGCAACAAATTTGAACCATATGAATGTAAAAGGTTGAAACGATTTCCATATGTTTGTAATGGCTGTGATAAAGTACATGGATGTAAACGAAATGAAAGATATTTTTATGATCCCACTATAGCAAACAAAGAATACAAAGAAACACTTGTAGAATCAAGAAATGGTATAGATACTGATACTCAATCATTTAAGATGTTAGATTCTATAATTAGTGATGGTGTAAATAAAGGGAAATCCATTTATTCGATTTTGCAAAACCATCCTGAAATCAACAAATCAGAACGAACAATCTATAGATATGTTGGACAAAGAATCTTAAGTATAAAAGATATTGATTTGAGAAATAAAGTTAAGATGAAACCGAGAAAATCTTATAAAACCAAGGCAAAAAAAGAAATTCTAAAGGAAATAAGGCAAAACAGAACATACAAAGACTATATCGAATATATAACATCTAATCCTTCAGTTCATGGTGCACAATTAGATTTGGTGTTTGGGAAACAAGGCGAAACTAAATGTATTATGACAGTTATTTTTCCTTTTTCAAATTTTATGTTTGGAATTTTACTACCAAACAAAGAAGCAAACACAATCGTCTGGGGAATCAACCAAATAGAATCAAAAATAGGGACTGACAATTTTAAAAGAATTTTCCCTTATTTTTTAACAGATAGAGGCACTGAGTTTTATAATGCAAAAGAGATAGAAACTTCTTTCTTGACTGGAGAAATTATAACGAAAGTGTTTTATTGTGATGCTTACAATTCTTCCCAAAAAGCCCAAATAGAAAGAAATCACGAGTTTATTCGCTTTTTCTACAAAAAAGGTGAATCAATTAATGATCTTACTCAAGAAAAGGTTGATTTAATGTTTTCTCACATCAACTCATATTCAAGAGAAGTCAAAAACAATCATTCACCCTATGACATTTCATTATTATTATTTGGAAAAGAATTATTAGATAATCTCAACATTAAAAAAATAGAATATGATGACATTATTCTAAACAAATCTCTTTTTAAATAAAAAAGCTTAAAAAGATAAATAATTTGCAAGGACAATTTCTTCTTCATAGTATCTAAATATGACGGAATTAAGTTTGGCGACCGATATTCCGTTGTAGTTTTTTTGCTGAAATTATTTTTTCTTTTAAGCACCTTTATAATAATGTTATTTCCGTTTTTATTCAATACCTTTATCAAAAAATAATAAAAAAGTATAAAAAAACCGAAATAACTGTGTCATTTCGGCATTGTTTTGTTTCCGACATTGCTAAACGGAATTTACTTTGTC
>CAZTNT010000124.1:0-2555 GCA_964614965.1 uncultured Lachnospiraceae bacterium
GCAAAAAACTTAAACTTAATACCCTCGTCCTTCAGGATTTTCAGTGATTTTAAAATAAAGTCAATTCTTTTTAACTTTTCAATTCTTCCCACAAATAAGAAGACTAACTCATCTTTTTCTAAATTTAACTCCTTATTTGCAAGGCTTATATTCTCTTCTACATTATTGCATTTTGGCAAATTAGTTCCAAATGGAAGATATGAAATCTTTCCTTTATAGCCAAACGAACGACATTGTTGTTCTACCAGTGGAGAACACACAAAAACTTCATCGAACTTATTGTATGTTCTTCCTAAAGACTTAACCATTAGTTCGGCTATCCATTTTATTTTAACCGCCTGTCTAAATATTGGTCTCATGTTTGAATGAAAAGTTGCAACTGCTGGAATGTTTTGTTGTTTCGCTACTTTTAGCATAAACTTTGCCATATTAAACGGCGAATTGACATGAACTATATCATATTTTCTAGACATTATTTCCTTAAAGAACTTTCTATCTTTTGTTGCTTGACCATATTGTATGGCTAGCACAGGAAAATAGAAACTTTTGCATCTTTTGATTTCATATGGCAAATTGTCAACATGTTTTTTATATCGCGGAGCAATTGCCAAAACATTTATTTCCTTGCTTGCATTCACACAATAATTATGCATACAATTTATTACCCCGTCTACATGTGGGAGGTACGAATCTATACCTTCGAGTAAACTTATTTTATGTTTTTTTTCCATAAACCACCTCTATCTGTTTTTAGTTTAACATAAAACCTCTTTCAAAACAACTAATTTTATACACATTTTGCTTTTATGCCCGCTATTGTCTCACTTTCACTCCAAGGTATTTTTCGTACTGTGATATCACCTTGTTGCACTCTTTGATGCCTTTCATTTCGGCAAAGTTCTTTAAGTCTGTGGCAAGAATAAATGCTATTCGCTTATTTGTTTTGGACTAAATGATGCTTTGCCTTAATACTCTAGCATTAAGGTTGTAAGTGGATGAATTTTCAGGTATATCTTCACAATCAATAAAACGATTGTCAATAAGATTTTTCTAATGTCATTTTTTTATTTATGACATCGTATGTTGGCAGCCTTATTGACTTCAATCCAGACTTCTTTTACTTGTGTTAGAAGTCGTTTTTATTATAACATATCAACTTAAATTTTGTATCCTTTTGACAAAAATAGACAAAGTGGGTTTCACACTTGTACTGGTTTGGGGAGCGATTCAAATTGCATCTCGGGGTGTGTTCAACTGAACCACCAAAAATCCACTATTTTGTAGGGGTTTTTAGAGTTAAAATTTCAATTTTGAGTCTGCTCCTTATCCTGCTTACTATAATTTAAGCAAGATTTATGTCGATTTTATATATTTAAGCAATAAAAAACACCCAAACAATTTTATATTTGAGTGTCATATTTTTATTTGATTAAAGTGTCTTCTTCCGCGCTAGAAGGTGTTGCTTCTGCAGGTGCTGGTTTGAAATTGTTTTTCACTAAAAAATTATTAAAAAGTTCGTTAATAACATTTAGTCTACAATGAACAATACCCATATCTTCTGTGCCTGCAAGTCTAGTATCTATTTCGCTAACAATAGCAGAATTTATAACTTTTTCAACTGGTGTTAATTCTGTTCCATAGAATGTTGTAGTAGCATTTTCTCTAAATACAAGTTCTAATCCTAAATCATAGCCACTAGAACATTCTCTATCCATTAAGACAGAATCTTCAATAACATACGCTTCTCTTGCGGCTCTTAATGCACTACAAGCACTACGCAATTTTTCCATATTATCTTTTGATTGTTCTAATATAGATTTTGCTCCTGCTGAATGAATGCATTTTACATATCGAACAGAGGATTCTATATAATAGCCATCACTTTCAACAACATTTGGATTACTTTTCCATTCTTCAATATCTTCTTCCGTTGTTTCATATCCCGGATAGTTTAATATATCCCAACGATATAAAGGCAAATCTCCTAATTGCCATTTATCCGATGGATAATGTTTATTAAGTTCTCTTACTGCAACTTCTAATAATTTATAATTGGTTTCATAGTAATTTGGGTCAACATACTCAGGGTATTCTTCACCATATAATAATTGGTCAGCACCTTTGAAATAATCTTGCCACGTGAACTTTCTACCATATTCTGGTGAGTTTGGTCCATCAAAAACAGTATCTAATGAATGATTAAGATTTTCATAAGATTGCAAGGCAGATAAAACTTTGGCATATTCAGTAGTCATACCTTCTTGTTTATAAAAATCAAGTCTTTTCTTTAATTTATCACGATAATTTCCTTCGTTAAATTTTCTTCTTAATAAATTTAACTTTCTATAAGCGTCAAGTAATGAATCTTTAACCATATTAACTCCTTTAATTGTAAAGTTATATTAGCATATTATTAAAACTTTTTCAATACCAATTCTAAAATATTTCTAAAATCTGTCTAATATTTTGTCTAATATTTTTCTAACAAAATTCATTAGACACGAAAAAAGTGTGATTTTTCTGTTAGAAATCTTGTTAGACATCCTCTGTCAGTT
>CAZTNT010000125.1:0-2461 GCA_964614965.1 uncultured Lachnospiraceae bacterium
AATATGGATTTAAGAAGTTTTAATCAACAATTTGAAAGTGCCGTTTTCACAAGTGAACAAGAAACATTGTGTGCTGTTGCTCGTGATTTTGATAGCACATTAAAACTTTGTTCACAAATAACACCTGAAAAATTTAAACGTAGAAAATTAGGGTTTAGAATAAAAGCTGGGATATTTAACTTGATTTCACCTTTTATGTAATTTTAATTATTATTTAGATAAACAAAATAAAGAGGTAAACATATGAAAATTAAAGTAATATTATTTGATTTAGATGGAACTCTACTTCCACTTAATCAAGAAACATTTGTAAAGACATATTTTGGATTGTTAGCAAAAAATTTGTCTGCTTATGGTTATGTTCCAGAAAAATTAGTTGAAAGCATTTGGATTGGGACAAAAGCAATGATTTTAAATAATGGAAATAAAACAAACGAAGAAGTTTTTTGGGATAAAATGAGTGAAATTTATGGCGAAGATGTGAGAAACGATATAGATAAATTCGATGAATTTTACAGACAAGATTTTGATAAAGTGCGAATTTCTTGTGATTTTAATGAACTTGTGCCAAATGTTATTAAAGAAATAAAGCAAATGGGATTTAGACTTGCCCTTGCAACTAATCCAATATTCCCTAGAATAGCAACTGAAAAAAGAATAAATTGGGCAGGATTAAATCCTAATGACTTTGAGTTGTTTACTACTTATAAAAATTCATGTCATAGTAAGCCTAATATAGAATATTATTTAGATATAATTAAAAAACTTAAAGTAAAACCAGAAGAATGTCTAATGGTTGGTAATGATGTAAATGAAGATATGGTTGCAAACACAATAGGAATAAATGTTTTCCTATTAACAGATTGTTTAATAAATAAAGATAATAAAGATATATCATCACTTCCACAAGGTAATTTTAATGAATTATTAAACTACATTAAAGAACTAAATTAAATGTAAAATTTTGCAATTGGATTACTTGCAGAGCTATTTAATTTAATATCACCATTTATGTAAAAGTTAAATTTGTAAATTCCTAAAAACGGATTTCTACACATTTTAACTCAAAAACTTTGTCGAAAGCCCAACACTTTATAAAACTATGTAATAATAAAAACATTAAAAGGAGTTTTGTTTATGAAAATACAAGAAACACCTGAAGAAATGGAACAAGATGAAGACGAACAAGAAGATGTTAATACTTATGAGCAAGAACGAAAAGAACGCAGAAAAAAAATAAAGTGATTTGGAAATGTAAAATTTTTATAAAACTACTACAAATTTATATTCTTTGTGTTATAATATAAAACATAAAGGAAAAAAGATGAAGAAAGTAAATTTTAAACCAAGCAAAGCATTGATAAAACAATGGACTCAAACATTAATTCCACCTTATGATGTTTTCTTTTTCAAAGGATATACAAATATTAATGAAATAGATAGTAATTTGATTTCGATTGATGAATATATAAACGAATTTTCAGACATTAAATATATCAACGCATATGAACATTGGAATGTAAAGACCATAGCGAAATATGTTTATGTTGACTACAATAACAACTTGCTTTCAAACAATAAATATAAAGATTATATCTATAATCAACAAATTGAATGCTGTAGAGGTTTGATTTTGGATAATAAAACTTTGTTGACTAATTATTTATTTAATAATTTAGATTATGAACAAAAAGAAATCTTAGTTCTGAAATATGCAAAAGAAATTGACGATTGGTTGGGCTACTTAAACACTAATATTGCACCTTATATAAAAAAAGTTGCAAATAAATTTGTTGAAGAAGACGTGTGTAATTGTTTGGCAGTAACTTTATATGGAGCAACAAACAATGATTTATGGCTAAAAGATTGGACAGATGAAAATAGTTTTGTAAATCAACTTAAAGAATTAAATTACACAAAAACTAATGATAACTATTATCAAGATGATATAGTGGTGTTTAAAAAGAACGAGCGGATAGTTCATGCTTGTTATTGTGTTGATGGCAACCTGTTTTTAAATAAAAGTGGACAATCAAGGTTTAATCCAATAGTGTTATTACCATTAGATAGTATAATTAAAGATTGGCAGGATTGTTGTTATGAAATTTTAAGAAGGGTTTAAAATTTAAATAAAATTTGACTAGGAATTATAGCAATTCTTAGTCTTTTTTGTTAGAGAAAACCACGTGATTGTCCCGTGGTTTTAAAGCGGTTTTACCTTTAACCAAAAATACCTCCTGTGTTAAAATAAATTTGTAATCCACACAAAATAAATACACAGGAGGTTTTTGTATGTCAAATGACACATATAGTATAGCACATGCGTCTTGGAATTGCAAGTATCACATTGTTTTTGCTCCAAAATATAGAAGAAAAGTTTTTTACGGTCAAAAGAGAAGAGAAATTGGAGCAATTCTAAGACGTTTGTGCGAGTTCAAAAATGTAAATATAATAGAGGCTG
>CAZTNT010000126.1:0-2400 GCA_964614965.1 uncultured Lachnospiraceae bacterium
TTTTTAGCTAAAGGAGGTGACCCGCGGTGCCGTTCGGGAGCCAACTTATTCAATCCTGACGTTCTCCGAGCTAAGTATCATAACAGCATTAAGAATGGCTTTCATGAACATCACCTCCTCAATGCGCCAAACAATTTTGCACCTTAGAATTTGACAAGAAAATTATAACACAACAATATGAAACTGTCATTCGACTCCATGTTCTGACTCCATGTTCATATAAATGTTCTGACTCCATGTTCATATAAAGATGTTGAAAAAAGACGAATTTTGTGATATAATTAATAATTAAAGGTTCAATTTATAATGTTTCATATTGAAAGGATGTTTAACTTATGAAGAAAGTAGATTCGGTATCAATTCTTGCGTCATTCGCAACCCTAAAAACATTAAGTGATGGGAAACGTTACAGTAGTGCATATCAGCTCCTCTCGGAATTTATACACTATGTAATTAATACTGAAAAACTATTCTCATTTTCCGCGGTTGAAATGAAAAATCGGTTATATAATACCTTTGGTTTTGAAATACCCGAGGCTGTTGTAAAAACAGCAACTCGATCATTGCCTTATTTAAACAGGGAGAATGGTATCTATACTGTAAAACAAGATGAATTAACTTCTGATACTACTCTAGAAGAAGCGAGAAAAGAAGAAGCGGAAAAGAATTTTGTTGTAATTAAAGCACTTGAACAATTCATCACAGAAAAGCAACCTGAGACACCTATCAACGAAGAACAGTTAACGCGCGATTTAGTAGCCTTTCTTGTTGAAGGAAGTTTAAAATCAACAGGACAATATTTTAACTTAATTAGTGAATTTATCGTTAAAAAAGAAAACGATGTTGAGGTGCAAGAATGCTTAAAGAAAATTAGAGAAGGAAGCATACTTTATATCGGAATCACTTACAATATCAATGAAACGGGAAGTTTTAAGAAGCCATTGACATTGTATTTGGACACGGAAATACTATTTAGTTTAGCTGGGTACAATGGAGAAATATATAAAACATTAGCTCAAGATTTTTTCCTTCAGGTAAGAGCGGCAAATCTTAATGGCGAAAAAATCAAGCTAACATATTTCCCAGAAGTTGAAAAAGAAATTGAGGACTACTTCAAAACCGCAAGCAGCATAGTAGAAGGAAAGGCTCAGGCAATAAACAAACCGGCTATGTCATCCATAATTAATGGTTGCACAACTTTAGCTGATGTTGAAGTGAAGAAGTCTGATTTTTATCATACCTTGGGCTTTGCTTTTGGCATACATGGTGACAAAAAACAAAACTATTATACCGAAGAAGATAACCAGTTTAATTTGGAAAGCATGGAGTATACCGATCCTAAGGATCAAGAAAGCTGGAGATTTATAAGTCATATAAACAAACTAAGAAAAGCCCAGATTTATTCTGATAATACAGAGGCAGAATATTTGTTTGTTACCAATACATATAATACCATAAAAACATCCAGAGAATATACTGAAAAATTAAAGGATGAGAATGGTTTAGAGTACATCTGTGATTATGCAGTAAATCTGGATCGTATAACAAATATTATTTGGTACAAGTTAGGTAATGGATTTGGTAAAAAAGCATATCCTAACAATGTAAGCGCTATACTTAGTGCAAGAATAGCTTTGGCATCGTGCATTAGTCATAATGTCGAGCGTGTTTATGCTGAAACGAAAGAACAATTTAGGAGCGGTACACTTACCGAAGAACAGTTAGCTGCACGCATAATAACTTTGAGAAAAAAGCCGACCTTGCCTGAGGAAATAGAGGGGGATTTTATAGAGGATAGCATGGATTTCTCTCCGGAATATTTGAGCAGATTCGAAGAAGAAGTTAAAGAAAACAAGGCTCTTATTGAAGAAAAAGATCGAGTTATTAGAGATATAACCGAGCAAAGCAAGGCGGATATAAGAGAGAAAGACGAAATTATTGCTGAACGAGATCGAACTATAGAAACCGAACGAGAAGAAAAGTTGGCAATGGCTGCGGAATTAGATGCATATCATAAAAAAGATGAACGAGCAAAAAAGCGCAAGCTCTTCATGAAAAAAGTAGCACTTTTTTTGTGGTCAATCTTATGGAAAATTCTTGTTATTGCGGGAATTACTGTAGTAGCAGTTTTAATTGAGAATAAAGTAGATAACAATATTCCGCTGTATGTAGGTGCAGTAATTGACATAGGATGCATTATTTATACTGTATGGAGTGCAATCCAAAAAGATTTCAAGAAGCATTTTAAATCTCAAGAAGAATAATTATAGCAATTGGCAGAATAATTTGCACCTTCGCGTGAATACGAAGGTGCAAATTTTACACTTTTTATAGCGAGAAATAGTGCAAAAATCTCCGCAAGTGGTCAAACATGTGGTCAAAGGCGAAAAATGGGCTTGT
>CAZTNT010000127.1:0-2382 GCA_964614965.1 uncultured Lachnospiraceae bacterium
GAGGGTTTTACCCTCAAAATGAAAAACCACCCGCTACGCAGGTGGATTTTTATTGCAAAAATGCTTATTAGTTATTTAATTTGACTAATGTGTTTAAAATGTGCTAAAATAAAAATATGGATAACAAAATTAAATATCAACAAGTTGAAAACTATGAAACACTTAAAGAAATATTTTTAGAAAAAGTTAAAATGTTTAAAGGTTCAATTCCGGCAGGATTCAGTAACGACGTATTCTTGGAGTCTTTCATTAAAATTTATGATTATTTAACGAAGAAATATAAAGATATAAAAATTAACGCCGAACAAATTCCTGATGTTGAAAGATTTGAAAAACGTGAACAATATACAGTTGCTCAATTTATTTTTAATAGAATAATAAATAATATTGATAAGGTTGATGTTCAAAGTGATAACGATTATAAACAAACGTGTGGTGGTTATTACAGTGCAGGGGAAAAGATTTTAAGAATATTTCCATCAACTATAAAAAACGCAACCGATCATGAATTTGAAAATTATAAAAATCTTAATTTTAAAAGTGAAGATGATTTCAATAAAATTGTTACAGAACATTTCATAATTCACGAACTTATTCATGCAATTTCATTTGATGAGTGGAGCATGGGTTTTAGATTTAATGATGAGTCCGTTAGTATAAATGAAGGATTCACAGAGTCATTAGCATTGGAAATTTCTGGTCTTGGACAATTTTTTCAATATATACCAACTCAATTCAATACCAACTCTTTTTATCTTCAACCTAAAAACAGCATAAGTTCATACACTGTAGAAACAAATATTGCAGATTTAATCAGAACTGTTTCACGAGAAGATTTAACAATTCCATATTTAATCTGCGGAGAAAAAACTAAATGGGCAAACATAAATAGATTGTTTGATAATAGCTGTTATCCATTAGGTGAGAAACAAGATGTTTATGGATATTTGGAAAAAGAAATATATGAAATAACTAGGAAAGATTCTTCGCTTTCAGAAGAAGAAAAAGTAATAAGATATCAAAATTTGCAAGGGTGTTTAATTAAAGACATTGTCAAGAACAAATATAATAACCATTTTTTAGATATGGTAAGAAACAAACAAATTACATATCAACAAGCAACTCAATTTGATCAAGATTTAATAACAATCACTAACAAAATTGTCATGACGCTTCCAAACGGTATGCTTGGTAACATTATCTTGAATGGTGCTCAAAGTTTGGAAATTTGGAATTTAAACAAACTTAATGACATGATTCAAAAAGGAAATATTAACAACACTGAAAATATTCAAAATTTTGTAAAACTTATGGAAATTAGATACGAAATAAATAAAATTTTGGAAAGTCAAAAAGAAGAGAATATAACAGTTTAGAGGAAAAAATATGAGATTTATTAATGCAAAGTTTATTAAAAGTGCCAGCAAGAAGGATGAGTTTATTGAGGACGATCTTCCACAAATTGCAATTGTTGGCAGAAGTAATGTTGGAAAGAGTAGTTTAATAAATCTTCTCACAAACAATAGCAAAATGGCAAAAACAAGTTCAACACCAGGCAGAACAAGGCTGGTGAACTATTTTAATATCAATAATCAATTTTATTTAGTTGATTTGCCAGGGTATGGTTATCACAAGGCCAGTAAAAGTATAGCAAATGCGTGGGACGCAGTTATGAACGATTATTTTGTGGGGAATGTTAAATTAAAGTTGGTTTTTGTTTTGTTGGACTCTAGAATTGAGCCAACAGAACTCGATATTCAAATGTTAGATTACTTAGCAGAGCATGAAATTCCTGCAGTGATAATTCTAACCAAAACAGATAAAATTTCAAGAAGTGAACTTTTACTAAATATGACAAAAATTTCAAAAGAAATTCGTTTTAACAAAGATTTAATCATCGCAACCAGCGCACTCAAAAAACAAGGCGTTGACCGTGTTGAAAAATTACTTGATGAATATATTAATTAATCAATAAAAAATTTAAAATAAGATATAATAAATGTGGGAAGAAGATCTCACATTTTTTAATTCACAAAAAAATATGAAATAAATTTATAATTATTGTAAAAATTATAAAAAAATATTAAAAACATTTGTTTTTTTTAATTAAAAAGTATATTATAAAAATATAAGAGAAGATATTTCTCAAAAAAAGGGGTGAAAAAATGAAACAAACAAAAGTTGTTCAAATTGGTTGTGGTAAAATGAGTTTATACACAATGCGTTATGTTATGGAAAAAGGTGGAAAAATTGTTGCAGGTTTTGACATCAATCCTGACATTATCGGAAAAGATATCAATGTGATTTTAGGTGGCGAAAAGAAATATAAAGCTAACATTTATAATGTTGATGAATTGGAAGCAAAATTAAAAGAATTAAAAC
>CAZTNT010000128.1:0-2318 GCA_964614965.1 uncultured Lachnospiraceae bacterium
CAAAAGCTATGCTTAACCGCAAAGAAATGCAATATTTATATAAAGCAGGTGAAGAATTCGTTATGATGGATATGGAATCATACGAACAATTACAATTAACAAAAGACCAAGTTGGTGATGGTGTTAAATACTTAAAAGAAGACATGGTTGTTCAAGTATTGATGCACGAAACAAAAATTATTGGTGTTGATATTCCTGCTCACGTTGAATTAAAAGTTGTTGATACACCTCCTGCAGAAAAAGGAAACACTGCTCAAGGCGGTACGAAACCTGCAACTTTAGAAACAGGCGCAGTAGTAAACGTTCCATTCTTCGTATCAAATGACGACGTAATTCGTGTTGATACCAGAACTAACGAATACTTAGATAGAGTATAGTATCGTGAATCGACTCTAGTGAATTGTGAATCGAAAAAATCGGTTCACGTTTCACTGCTCACGATTCACTTTATAAGGAGTAATACAAATGAAATTTGAAGTAGATTATATAGAAAAACTAGCTAAAATCATTGCTGATAATGAATTAACAGAAATCTCATTAGAAGACGGCGAACAAGCAATTACAATTAGAAAAGATTTGGCAGAAGTTGTTACAACTGCTGTTGCTGCTCCTGCAGCTGCCCCAGCTCCTGTTGTATGTCAAACAACAGTTAACCCAGCTGTAGTGGAAGTTGAAAAAGAAGCTCCAAAAGGAAAAGCTATCACTTCTCCAATGGTAGGTACTTTCTATTCAGCTCCATCTCCTGATGCTGATCCTTTTGTTGAAGTTGGTAAAACAATCGCTGAAGGTGATGTTGTTTGCATAGTAGAAGCAATGAAACTAATGAACGAAATTAAAGCTGAATGTGCAGGAAAAGTTTCACAAATTTGTGTTAAAAACGGCGACCCTGTAGAATTCGGCCAAGTATTGATGTATGTAGAATAAGCGTGAATAGTGAATCGAAAACCGTGAAACGTAAATAACAGTTCACGGTTCACAAGTTACGAATCACGTTGAGGTATAATTATGTTTAAAAAGGTTTTAATAGCCAATAGAGGCGAAATAGCAGTTAGAGTTATAAGAGCTTGTAGAGAATTAGGAATCCCTACAGTTGCAGTATATTCACAAGCAGATGCAAAGTCTTTACACGTAAGACTTGCAACTGATGCGTATTGTATTGGGCCTGCTCCAAGCGGAGAAAGCTATTTGAACATCCCAGCTATTATTACAACAGCTATCATGACAGGCTGTGATGCTATTCACCCTGGCTATGGTTTTATGTCTGAAAGAGCTGATTTTGTTGATATTTGCGATCAACATAATATCAAATTTATTGGACCATCAGCAGATTCTATGAGAAAAATGGGCGACAAAGCTACTGCTAGAAGAACAATGATTGAAAACAACGTTCCTGTAACTCCTGGAACAGGCATTCTAGAAACCGTTGAACAAGCAAGAGAATTTGCTCATAAAGCTGGTTATCCTATCATACTTAAAGCTACTGCTGGTGGCGGTGGAAAAGGTATGAGAATTGTACGCTCTGATGACGAATTAGAATCTAATATGACATTATGCCAACAAGAAGCACAAAAATTCTTTGGTAACCCAGGCGTTTATGCAGAAAAATTCTTAGAAAACCCTCGTCATATTGAGGTACAGATTTTAGGCGACTCTTTCGGTAACGTTATTCACTTAGGTGAAAGAGATTGTTCTATCCAAAGACGTCACCAAAAATTATTAGAAGAAGCTCCGAGCCCTGCTATTGATGAAAAAACAAGAGCTGAAATGGGCGCTGCTGCAGTTCGTGCAGCAAAAGCTATCAATTACGAAGGCGCTGGTACTTGTGAATTCTTACTTGACCACGATGGTAAATGGTATTTCATGGAAATGAACACACGTGTTCAAGTAGAACACTGCGTTACAGAAATGATTTCTCAAGTCGATATCGTTAGAGAACAAATCCTTGTTGCTGCTGGCGAAAAATTAAGCTATACCCAAAATGATATTAAACTTAGAGGTCACGCCATTGAATGTCGTATTAACGCAGAAGATCCAGAAAACGGATTTATGCCTTGTCCTTGAACAATTGATGCATACCTTGCACCAGGCGGCTTTGGTGTAAGAGTTGATTCACACTCATATGCTGGATATAGAATTCCACCATATTACGACTCAATGATAGGTAAATTGATTTGTTGGGGCGAAACTCGTAACGAAGCAAGACGCAGAATGTATCAAGCGTTAAAAGAATACGTTATTCTTGGCGTTAAAACAACAATTCCTTTCCATCAACAAATTGTTGAGGATGAAGACGAATTCTTTGATTTTGATGAAAACAC
>CAZTNT010000129.1:0-2317 GCA_964614965.1 uncultured Lachnospiraceae bacterium
CTAACAAGAGGGGGCTTTAGAGAACTGTATCCGAAGGAGATATTCCGCAGTTCAATTTCTCCGTTGAGCTTTCTCTGTAATCCCTTGTTTTCTTCAGCTTTTTCATAACGTTTATCTTCGGGGTATTTCTGAACATCTTCAACTCTGGTTATACTCGCTTCCAAAGCTTGGATCTTTTGCGCAAAACTAACCAACTGATTGACTGGAGCGCTAAAGGAGTCAAAAAGTGAGCAAAAAGCCGTCAGCATGCCAAGACTCATTTGCCCGTTAATAACAAGAATACCACCGACAAGAAGATGCAGAACGTCTGTGATATTACCAGCAGCACCAGGAATGGCACTAATGATTTTCTGAAGCCTTGTTTGTTCTTGCTCAAGATAAATCCTTGCTTTTGGAAGAAGTGTGTAACAATAAGTGTTTTCTTCACTAAATTTAATGTTTAAATATTGTTGTTTTTCCAAAAAGTCAATGATTTGCTTTATTATTTCTAAATCAAATTGTGACCTTTGATTTAAAGCGGATAAAATTTCGTCACCAGTAACAACTTTGTAGGCATTTCCTTCTGCAAGTTTGAATAAAACTTTTAAGACATTAGTGGTGTTTTTATCTAACATATATAACTCCTATATTATATCATCTTGAAATATTTTTTGCAATTATTTTAATAATATTTGCCAATATGGTTTTGTTTCAACAAAAAAACTGCAATTATTTGCAGTTTTTAGATTTAGTTAGTTCTTTAAATTCTTCCAATTGTTCACGAATAAATTTGAAAGCTGTTTCAAATGGTTCGTCCGTTGTTAGATCAATTCCAATATCTTTAAGCATTTCAACAGCAGGTTTATTTGTTCCATTTTTTAAAAATTCAATATATTTTTGATTAAAATCTTTTTCGTGGAGAAGTTTATAAGCAATAGTTATTGCAGTTATCAACCCTGTTGAATAAGAATAAACATAATATGCGTTATAGAAATGAGGGATTCGCTCCCATTCATATTGTAAACTTTCAGGCAGAATACAAGATGACCCATAATATTTTTGATTGAGCTCAAAATATTTTTTGTTTAAATCTTCATAGGTTGTTGGAATTTCTTGATCAATGTTTTGATGTGCAAAAAGTTCAAATTCACAAAATAAAGTTTGACGGAAAATGGTACTTCTCACATCATCGAGTAATGTGCGAATATAGTAAGCTTTATCTTGTTTGCTTGATTTTTGTTGCATGTGTAAATTTAAAAGCAATTCATTAGTGGTGCTTGCAATTTCTGCAGCGAAAATTGAAATTTCAGCTTTCTCTCTTGGTTGTGCAGAGTTAAAACATTCTGCGTTAATGCAATGGCCCATTTCATGAATTAGAGTTGAAACGGAATTAAAATCGTAATTATAATTCATTAAAATCAATGTTTTTGCATCATAACAATTTGAGCAATATGCACCTGAATTTTTGTTTTCATTTGGCATGTAATCAATGGATTTGTCTGTCAACTTCTTCTTCACCATTGATGAATATTCATCGCCGATTGGAGTGATTGCTTCCAAAATTAAATTTTTTGCTTCATCTAATGAAATCTTTTTGTTATTTTTTGTGTCTTCAAACAAATCATAATATGCAAATTCAGGGTCATTTTTTGTTTGTTTAAATGCTTCAATATAATCTTGTAAAAGAGGGATATTTTTATTTACATTTTTAATATTATTTTCGAAAACACTCATTGGAACATCTTCACTTAACAAAACTTCTTCTAACAAAGAATTATAGTTTCTAAGTTTATAATTAAACTTATCAAGTTCAATATCCTTAATATATAATTCTGCAAAAGTTTTATTTAATTTTTGAAAAGCATTCATTCGTGACATAAATGTTGTTTTTCTTAGCATTTTATCATTGCTTCTTAAATACACTGGGGAAGTGGCGTTATCTACTTTATGTTTGTTTCCCTGACTGTCAGTTGCATCGTCAAAATACATTTCACTATCAGTTAAAATGCTGTGGAGATTTGAGTTGTTTCCTAAAAAACTTCCCATTTTTGCAAGTAAAACACTTGTTTTTTCATCAACTTTATGAGGTTTTAATTTTAAAATGTCTTTAATTGTATTCTCATAATTTTTAAATCTTTCGTCTTTTAATAGTGATGTAAGGTAATCATTATCTAATTCATACATTTGAGGCATGAAGTAAGCATTAGCTTCGCTCATTTTTGTATATAGATTATCAAATTTTTGAGATAATGCCAAAATTTTAGTGTCAGATGAATCAACATTTAGAGAATGACTGATGAAATGAGCAAGTTTATAAATTTTAATATAATCTTCTTCA
>CAZTNT010000130.1:0-2280 GCA_964614965.1 uncultured Lachnospiraceae bacterium
CTCATCGGTAAACCTCAATTGAACCACCAGACTATCTGGTGGTTTTCTAATACAAGAAGAAGACGAAGAATATTTGGCTTGGCAACGAGAACGAGAAGAAAAACGCAAGAAAAAACAAAGTGATATGGAAATGTAAAATTTTTATAAAACTGCTACAAATTTGTATTCTTTGTGTTATAATACAAATGAGGACAAAAATATGAAGAAGTTAAATAAGACAACAGATATTCAAAAATATTTACAATTCGGAAGTTTAACACAACCATTTTTAACTAACGATTATGTATTAGATAAAGTTATGCGTGATTATAATGCTAAACTTAAATTGAATGGACAAGCAAATAAATTAGAAAGTTTATATCTATGGATAAATCATAATGTAGAATATTCAAAAGACCAAGAATTTAGAGATAAATATAAATTTCAAAGAACAGCTGAAGAAATTTGGACAAGCAAACAAATGACTGGTTGCACTGATTATTGTATATTATTTGCAACATTTGCTAGACAAATAGGCATATCAACAACATTTTTACACACAGCAGAAAAAAATTGGTTGTATAGACTTAAAAATAATGAAGATTATAAATCTCATTATGGACATGGATTTTGTGAATGTTTTTATAATGGCGAATGGGTTTTAGTTGACCCTACTTGCAAAAAATATCAAACAGATTATGATATAAGTCTTTTACACCTACCTTATAATGTTGGTGGGAATAACGAGTTTATACCATATTTACGTGATTTAGATTTAAATGTTAAACAATCTATAAAAGAATACCACAAAACAATGGATGAGCTTTGTTTAAAACTATAAGGAGAAAAAATGGATAATAGGACTTATAAATTTAAAATGGCAACATACAAAGATGCTCATACTATAAAAAGCATTATCAATCAAATGTATGGTATTGAATATGAGACAAGAGATAATATAAAGATTGCTGAAGCAATTGATAACAAAACTGAAATTTATATATTTGCATATAGCGATAATAAAATTATAGGATTTTCTGGAGCATCTTTGAATAATGATTATTATGCAGACATTATAACACCAGATATTGCAGTTATAGATTATATTTATGTGTGCGAAAATTCAAGAAATCTAACTGTATCATTTGAGTTAATATCTCAACTTTTGAAAGAGTTAGTAAATATGGGTGTAAAGCAAGCAATTATGCAAGTGCAAACATTTAATAAACAACGATACTTTCACTATGCTTTAAGTGATAAAAACATTATAAAGTCCACCACTCTTCAAAGTAATGGACAAACATATGATGACCAAATATTATTAATTGAAAATTTGGAAAAAGTGTCTAATATAACATTAAAAGAGTTGATGGCTAAAGCATATAAACATAAAGTTAAAAGTTTACAATAAATATAAGGAGAAATATTTTGAATAATATTTTTGATAAATATAATATTAAATCGCCAAAAGAATTAATGAACTATTTTAAAAATAATCTTAACTATGGTTTTGTTTATAGAAATAAAGTATTTACTGATATGGAACTTGACTTTCAAAAGAATATGGACAAACTTTATAAAATAAGACTTGGTGAAGATTTTATAAAACATAAATATGGAGTTTGCTGGGACTTTTGTGAATTGGAAAGATTGTTCTTTTTACAAAACAATATAGAACACGAATGTTATTTTATTGAAAGTTATATTAATTGTGAAGAAGGCGGACCAACACACACATTTACTTTGTTTAAACAGAATAATAAATGGTATTGGTTTGAATATAGTTGGTTTTACCATCGTGGAATATGGGAATATACTTCAAAAGAAGAAGCTTTAAAAGACATATTATCAAAATTTGAGCAGTTTTATGATAATAAACTAATAAATATTGCCATGTATAAAACCAGCAAAGTAACAAAAAGATTAGATGTTTTTGAATTCGTTGAGCATTGTTTGAATGGACAAAAAGTTAAAATTGACAACAAGGGAAATATTTTACAATAAAAAAATCGACTAGGAGTTATAGCAATTCCTAGTCTTTTTTTTGTGCTTTTTTCAAAAATTTTTAGACAATTTTTTAGACAGCACCCATTTTTGAGTAGTTTTAACCCAAAATCAAGCAAGTGAAATTTTAATAGATTTAGTTAAAATTATAAAAATTTTAGACACTTTTATAAAAATTTTTAGACACTTTGGCTTGATTTTTAGAGTGTTGGACATTAAAAAATCCCCTATAATATAGGGGATTTACGTGGTGGACTGTCGGGGACTCGAACCCCGGACCCACTGATTAAGAGTCAG
>CAZTNT010000131.1:0-2276 GCA_964614965.1 uncultured Lachnospiraceae bacterium
ATAACAAAGAATTTTTAGATTATGTTTGTGTAAACCAACTTGGCGAACTATTTAAACCAGACTACCTTACACAACATTTTAGAATTATACAAGACAACAATAACTTAAAGCATATTAGATTTCACGACTTGCGACACTCTTGTGCTAGTTTAATGTTAGCAAATGGTATTCCAATGAAGCAAATACAAGAATGGTTAGGACATTCTACTTTTAATACCACAGCCGATATCTATGCTCATTTAGATTTTTCTAGTAAAATTTCGAGTGCAAACACTATTTCCAATGCTTTGGACTTTAATGAGCCAAATAATATAGATGTTGAAATTGATATAAGTGGATACAAACAACCAACTGAAATCTCAACGGTAATGACACTTGATGAAGAAATTGCATATTTAGAAGATTTAGTTAAAAAGAAAATTAAAGAAAAAGAACAAGCAGAATTATAAAATTTACCGAGAGTTTAAACGACTCTCGGTATTTTTTTTGCCCAAAATCAGATTAAAAGGCACTAAACAATCTTACATAATCTTATCTAACACAATATGATTGTTAGATAAATTGTTAGACGATTGTTAGAAAATTGTTAGAAAAACCACTTTTGAACAAATTTCAAAAGTGGAGTGCAAAACAACAAAAACATAAATATGAAACGCCATTGTTAGAAAAAATCACAGAATTGTTAGAAAAGATTTATATGTGATATATAAAATAAAAAATCCCTAAATCACTTAAATTTAGGGACTTTTGATGGTGCCGAAAGTGGGACTTGAACCCACATGTAGTTGCCTACGCAAGATTTTGAGTTTTATAACGCTCGATTTATAATCCGTTGAGTTATCTACTTTTTGTTAAGTTATACCCCTAAAAATGCCCTAAAATAAGGCGATTTCGGGCATTTCGATGTATTTTGAAAAGAATATATCTATATATAGATATATTAAAAATTTTATAAATTTTTTCAAAAAAAGTTAGACATAATCCATGGAATAAATATTGATTAATTTCTAAATTTTTGTTGACATATTTTAAATTTATGTTATAATTAATATTAAATTATGAAAAAGAAACATTGGTTTTTAATAGCATTTATTTGTGTTTCAATCATCAGTGTTGCAAGTCTTGGATTGAACATTTATTTTTTAGCCACTAAGCCTCTCTCGGCTAGTGGCATTTTTAATTCATGCAAAGCTTCTATTTTAGAAATTAAGGCAGAAACAGAAGATGTTGGTATAAGTTATGGAACAGCCGAACTTATTTCCAAAGATGGAACAATGGTAACTAATGCACATATTGTCACTTATTCTAAACTTGGAGAAATATTAGCATTTGAAAATATTTCGGTTAGATTTGTAGATGAAGAAAATTTTAGAGAGGTTGAATTAATCAAGTACGATACGAATTTAGATATAGCAGTTTTAAAACTTATCACAATTGATAGAAAAATCACACCGATAAAAATAGGTGATGATAGTAAATTAAAAGCTGGTGATGATGTGTATGCTATAGGAAATCTAAGTAATTATGGATTATCAATAAGCAAAGGTGTTGTATCAATTCCCCATATAAATGTTACATATAACGATAATACAAGAAATGTTATTCAATGCGACTTGACTATTTCAGATGGAAATAGTGGTGGAGCATTAGTAAATAGTAAAGGTCAACTTATAGGGCTTACTACATTTAGGCTAAAAGACCAATCCAACAATATTATTTATGGTATTTCTTACTGTATCCCCATCAATACAGTATTGGAATATATTGAAAACAATTAATTCTGTTTTCGGTTTAGAATTTTCAAGTTTTAAAGGGGTTAAATCTTGAAAATTTAATAATTTTTGAGAAAGGAGGAAAAATATGTCAAAAATTAAAAAGAAGAATTTTATATTTATTTCATTGCTTTTGGCTATTGTTTGTGGACTTGCCTACTGCCTGCCTACCTTTATTAATTCTAAACAAATATCACAAACTACAAGTGCCGTTAGAACAATTGAAGTTAAACAAAACGAAATTGACTTCCAAGCTTCATTTGAACAATTTGAAAATGCAGTATTAGAGTCAAATGAAAAAGTTACTACATTTGAAGGCACTAAAACATTTAACTTATTAGATTTCTGCGAGATTGATTTGGTTTCTGAATTAGATGCCGAGGCAACTGCTGAAATCGAGGTAAAGTATCATTATCACTATGATGCCGAGTTAAATGTAATTACTTTAACAGCAACCTTAATTGATGAAGAGGGTAATGTTATTATCGATTCAATGTCAGGTGT
>CAZTNT010000132.1:0-2131 GCA_964614965.1 uncultured Lachnospiraceae bacterium
CTTGAAACTTGATGTGTTTTATTTTTTCATTCTGGTACTCTGCACAATTGGACTATAGGAAGTGGTGAAATTGCGCTTCACGATTTTGAGGGAGTCATGTATAAGATAGGTACTTGATGAAAAATATTGTAAATATAGCCCCTATATGCATCGGACTAAGCATCTCAACAATCTTGCTTTTCGCTTCCTCCGCACTTAACCCAGTTTCCTCTATCAAACTCTTGTATTCCTCGGTTGATTCAATTGTCTCAGCCGTGATTTCGCCTGATTTTGCGAGTTCAAGAAGGTCTTCTTTTGCATCTGCGAAGTCTTCAGAGTTGAAGATGTCTTCGAAAGTTGGAAGTTCTGGTTTATTGGCATTTTCATCAGAAGTAGCATCTTCAATTCCCTTTAACCATGCTTCTGCATATGCTTTACCATATTCTTCGGCAGTAGCATAATCAGTCATTTCAGGTGGAGTGAAGGAAAAATCTTTATCCCATAAGTCGTCATAATCTTCTTCAGGTACATTATTCAAAACAGAATTCGCTTGAGCTTCAGACAATCCTTGTGCTATTAATTTAGTATAAAGAATGCTTTTTTGCTGTTCTGTGTTTAATGCCTTAAATGATTCAAGAGTACCATTAACAGTGTAATTATGTAACAAATACTCATCTTGAAGTTTCTTTAATAATTCATATCTTGTTGCATCTTCACCTTTTAATTCCTGACCTGCATCAATCAATGTTTCATATGCGTCTATTTCACCTTCAATAATGCCATACATTTCGAAAGCACGAGCAGATGCATCGTCCAAATTTTTTTGTTGTTTTTCTTGGTCTTCATGGTTAATATAAGATACACTATTATAAGCGTCATATTTATCCATTGCCGACTGTAATTCTTTTATAGGGTCAACAAGAAGATTATCGTCGGTATATTTACTAACAACTTTTTTCTTTGAAAGTTTCTGTGCATCATCTAAAATATCTTTTGCAGATTGAATTTGTTCTGCCTGTTTTAAAGCAATTTTTCTTTCAAGTTCTTTATTTTCTTCTTTTAAAAGTTCTAATTCTTTTTCATCTGCAACAGAAATAGTACCATTATCTGCAAGTTTTTGTAATTCAGCAATTCTATCAGTACATGTTTTAAGTTCTTCTTCCAAAGACTTAATTTCGTCTGTTACAGATTTGAATTCAGAAACAGAATCATCGAGATTTTCTTGAGCTTCTTCAGATACAAGAATAAAATTTTTAAATATAGCAACAACGCCAGCAATAGCACCGATAGCCATAGTTGCCCAACCAGCAGGAGATGTTGCTAACCACTTGGCAGTAGCAACAACTTGTTCTTTAGTAGCCTTTGCCATTGCCTTCATATTTACAAGCCATTTAGGTAATATAGATTTATTCTGTTTATCTAACGCAATTTCAACACCTAAATGCATAGCAAGTTCTTTGGCTTGTTCTTTTGTTAAATTACCACTTGCAACTGCAAGAGCAATTTTCTTTTTAGTCAACTGAACAGTCTGTGATTCTTCGCCTTCGATAGCAACAGCAAGCTTCATTGATTCCATGGTTTCTTTTGCTTTTGCATTTGAACCAAGAATAGTCTGTAATGTTGACTGAACTTCTGCATTAGTTAACTTTTGTTTTGATTTTAATAGACCAGCATTTAACATTACTTCATACTGTTTTTCAGTTGTAAGACCTTTGTATTTTAACGTTTGCTGAACTTGTGCATTACTCAATCCCTGCGTAGAGAGTAGGAGAGCAGCTTGTTTATCATCTACATCGGTCAAGGCTTTGGCGTAGAGTTTTAACTGTTGTGTTTCCCATACATCTTTTTTAGATGAATTTAGTTTACTAAGGTCGAAATTTTTAATACGATTTATTTCATTGATATAAGATTGAATGTCTTCAGACTTTAATTTATCAAATGCAAGAATTTGTTTTGTATCAAAATTAGAAACATTCAATGTTGTTTTATTTAGATTTTCCATAACAACAGATAAAACTTTTATGTTGTTAATGAAATCTTTGATTTTCTATTTATGAGATTGAATATATAAAATAATTTTGTTATAATTTACTATATTCTTGTCTTTGACAGTTTTATGAAATTAAATACCTCGTAAATCCAGTATTTATGC
>CAZTNT010000133.1:0-1974 GCA_964614965.1 uncultured Lachnospiraceae bacterium
CTCAAATGACATTCGGCTTCAGCCGTGATGACGCTGGTAAATTCTTGCCTTCATACTATGAAAACAAAATTTACGAAAGCGATCCATTTGCTCGTCTTGACACAACTGGCGTTGGTAAACTTATGGAAATGTCATTGAAACTTGGCCGTCCTGAAAATGCACACTTGCACGCAGGAATCTGTGGTGAACACGGTGGAGATCCTTCTTCAATCGAATTCTGCCACAAAATTGGTCTTGACTATGTTTCATGCTCACCATTCCGCGTTCCAATCGCCCGTTTAGCCGCAGCTCAAGCAAATATCAAAAACCCTAGAAACTAATTTGATAGTTGCCATTCACTAAACGGATTTTCTGAATGTGTTAACAAGAACATTCATTAAATCCTAAGTCGTTCATGGCAATCAATCAAATTATTAAAACAAAGCGGAATGTATTGTAATAGAGAATAAATTCCGTTGTCATCCTGAGCTTTAGTCAGCGGTATGTAAACATCCTTCGCTGTCATCCTGAGCGGAGTCGAAGGATCCCCTAAATAGAAAGGGAAACATTATACAAAAGAAAATAACGACCAAACAGTCCGTTTAACAGTGGTTTTCATTAGAGTAATATACAAAAGATAAAGAAAAAGCGAAGAAGTATCTTCGCTTTTTTAAAATTTAGTTGACTTCCCCCCCTTATGCTAAAATTACAAATATGTAAAGGGGGGATAAAATGAAAACAAAACAATTAAATAAAGTCATTATCATTACATTAATGTTAGTATTACTAATTGCTTCTATTTTTTCTTTTTCAGCTTGTGGAAAATTTGAACCAAAAGATTTAACAATAGAGCAGGCAAGAACTGAATTAAACAATGCAATTGAAAAAACAAAAACTGCAACAAATGTTCAAATGAATTTTAGTGAAAATGAGTTCACATATGTGGATGCAGACGGATATTATTCCACAGGGTTTGAAAATCCAGATGAGGATTATTATCAAGACACTTGGTATATTTATGAAGACGAACAATGGTATGCATATTATTATTTCTATTATGGAACAGGTGAAGTTTCAAGTGCTAGCAAAGAAATTTTAGATGAAGTGGAAGACGTGACCACTTATACGGAATTATTTGCTAAAGAGATTTCATATAGTTTCTTTATTCCAGATGAGTTAACAGAATTTAAAGCAACTCAAACTGCAAAAAATAAAATTGAAATTTCCATGAAGATGGATGATCTAGAAGAAGAAATTTATGCAAATGTTAATTTAACAATTGAAAATGGTTATGTGACTTACATGCATTCAGAATCGACAGTTGATGGTTATGAAGCAGAAAGGACAGTGCAATGGTCATATAACATTACAGATAAAGAAATTCCAGAACTTCCAGAAGTTGAATGGGTTGAACGTTAACAAAAAGCGAGAGTTGATCTCGCTTTTTGTATTTTAATTATTGCAAGCAATTTGCTCTATTTTTTCAGACATTGCTTTTTTGATGATTTTTATATTAAAATCAGGCTCTTCTCGTATAATCAATTTAAAATTTTCGTAACTAACAATGAGTTTTTCTCTATTGTCTTTTTTAGAAATTTTTATTTTTTTTATTTCATCAACATTAATAATGCTATGGTCAGTCATCATTGTGAAAAATGGTTTAAAAATATCTTCAAAATGAAAAAGAATTATATCTGTGCATTCATCACAAGGAAATGAAGAATCAACAAAATCTTTATCCCCGTTTTTTGTTACAATACAAATTTTTTTATTTTGAGGTATAATAGCAATAATATCTATTAAATTATACTTATGAACTTGATTAGTAAAGTCTCTTAAAACTAATTTATTATCTATAACTTGCTTTTTCAAATTAAACTCCTTAATATATTTCGTATTATATAAAAAAGATAAAAAGTTGTCAATATTAAAAATAAAATTTTTTTAAAAAGTTTAGGAATTTAAAAAGATATGGTGTATTAAGTTATGAAGAGG
>CAZTNT010000134.1:0-1971 GCA_964614965.1 uncultured Lachnospiraceae bacterium
ATTGATTCATTTATTGAACTCACTATCTCTTTTAATTCGTTTTCTTTTGTAACACCAACAATTATTTTATCAACTTCCTTAATATTATTTGCAAACTGCAAAGCACAAGATAATTTTGGCTCAGGAATTTGATTTAACAACGGTTTTATTTCATCAAAATACGAGTTAATTTCATAATCTTTCATCAACAAAAGCCCTTGCAAAAAAGTTGATCTTGTATGAATTTCAATCCCTTTTGTTTTCAACTCTTTCATTAAATAAACAAACCTTTGATCAAGAATATTTAATGGTAATTGCACAATATCAATATCAAATTTATCAATTATTTGAATAAGTTGTTCAGGGGTATAAACAGAGACACCAATTTTTTCAACATATTCTTTTTCTTTATAATCACTTACCAAATCCCACAATTCGTAGCCATTATTACCTAATAAATCATTTGCCTCATGAAACATTAATCCATGAAGTTGAATATAGCCTAACTTTTTTTGAGATTGATAAAAAGCCTCTCTGAATTTCTCAAGATTTGTGTTTCTGTCCAAAGTTTTATCAACTTTTATGGTTTTTGTAACAACTTTAAAATCTGATAAAGCAAATTTTCCTATAACTTCTTCACTGGCTCCATATAATGAAGCAGTGTCAAGTGTATCAATTCCAACGTTTTTAGCATAATTTAATATTTTTTCAATTTCATTAAATGATACTTGACCATTTTTATTTGAAACTCCATAATTACAACCAAATTGAACAGTACCTAATCCTAACTTCATAATCCTCTCTATTCTATGGCGCATAAAATTTTGTACAATAACCGGAGTTTTTCCGGGCTCAGTTTTTTGATTTTATGAAATATTTCATTTTGAACAACATCTTTGGAGGCCAAGTGCTCAAACTCAAACAATGTAGATGTTTTACAGTTTAAAAGCTGGATAATTTTTTCAAGATTTTCAATTGTCGGAAATGTCTTACCTGTTTCTATTTTGCTTAAATTTCTAGGAGCTATGCCAATTAGTTCAGCAAAAAATTCTTGTGAAAAACCTCTTGCTTTCCTTAATTCACACAAACGCTTGCCAAATTTACTTTTAAATTCAGACATACTCAAACTCCTTAATATTATTGTCATCTAAAACAATATATTTACGACGATTAATCTTGTCTATTGAACAAATAAACTAGATGTGCTATATCTATAAACAGTCCTTTAATTTATATACATTTTTATAAGTAATTTAACTAGTAGGTCATCTTATGAAAAATATTGCAATAATTACTGCTCGAGGTGGTTCAAAAAGAATACCACGCAAAAATATCAAAAACTTTTTAGGTAAGCCAATGCTTGCTTATGCAATTGAAGCAGCCTTAAATGCAGATATTTTTAATGAAGTAATGGTTTCAACAGATGATGATGAAATAAAACAAATTGCACTAAAATATGGCGCTAACGTTCCTTTCATTCGTTCAAACAAAAATTCAAATGATTATGCAACAACAAAAGATGTTTTAGAAGAAGTAATTGAAGAATATTCAAAACTTGGAAAAACTTTTGAGAATTTATGCTGTATTTATCCATGTGCCCCCTTTTTGAACTCTGAAATTTTAAAAAAAGCTTATGATATATTCATTCAAGATGGTAATGACATGCTAATGCCGGTTGTTAAGTTTTCACATCCGATACAACGAGCCCTAAAAATTAACCAACAAAATTTATTAGAATATTTTAATTCAGAAAATAAAAATAACCGCACGCAAGACTTTGAAGAAACTTTTCATGATGTTGGCATGTTTTACTTCTGGAGATTGCCACTCGTGGAAAACCCAAGAATTTCCCCCTTTATCTTAGATGAAAGATTCGTTCAAGACATTGATACCCTTGACGATTGGAAAATGGCTGAAATGAAGTATAAGATTATGAAAGAGGTTAATATTGAATCCTAAAATTTCTGTAATAGTTGCCGTATATAATGTAGA
>CAZTNT010000135.1:0-1922 GCA_964614965.1 uncultured Lachnospiraceae bacterium
ATGTCTTGTTCAGTTAAGTAGTCTAACAATTTCTTTCTTGTTGAAACCATTTTGTTAAGACCACGAGTTGAGTGTTTATCCTGCTTGTTGCTCTTTAAGTGTTCTGTTAAATTTTTGATTCTTTCAGTGAGCAAAGCGATTTGAACTTCAACTGAACCAGTGTCGTTTTCATTCTTACCGAATTCTTTAACGATTGCTTTTTTGTCGATTGTCATAATTTGTTCTCCTTTTAAAATTCTTTATGAATTTGATTCGCCATTAACCAAGGTTGCCGTTGGAGTGTCAAACAACTCTTGTTAAGGTACGTTTGCATTTTACTATATTAATTTTGATTTGTCAATAGTTTAATCACATAAATTTTATATTTCAACACACAATACAACATAAAGGAATAATTTGTATGAAGAAGTTATTGTGGATTAGTTTAAGTATTTGCTTTGTTATGGTTATGACAGCCTTTTTGTTGCCAAGCATAAAAAAAGTAAGTTCTTTGCCGGATGAAATGGTGGTGACTTATTCAGACATTCATCAAGCAAATGAAAATGATGAATATTCTTCCTTTATAAATTTAGAGTTACCCAAAAATATTAATGTTGCAACAAATGGTGAATTAACCAACACAGTTATGAACGTTAAACTTTTTAATCTTTTCACAATAAAGAAAGTTCCTGTGCGATTGCTTACCGACACAGATGTTTATGTTGGAGGTGAAACAGTTGGATTTAATCTATATAGCGATGGTGTGATTTGCGTTGGAAGCAATGCAGTTGCAACCGTTAATGGCACACAAGAGCCAATTAAAGAAAGTGGACTTCAAACCGGTGATGCAATTTTAAAAATTGATGATATTGAAATTGATAACATTGAAGATATTGATAGAATAATAAATTTACCAACTTTTGCTGGTCAAGAAATAACTTTAACCGTTAAACGTGGAGACTCAGAAGAAAAAATTAAAATCACACCTGTTTTTGACGTGCTCACGCAAAAATATAAGCTTGGTTTGTGGGTAAGAAATAATGCAAGCGGTGTTGGAACACTTACTTATGTTAAACAAAGTGACTTTAGATTTGGAGCAGTTGGGCATCCTATAGTTGATAGTTCGCTTGGTGATAACTTTGAAGTGGAAAGCGGAAATATTTATAAATGCCGACTTCTTGGAATTAAAAAGGGTGAAAAAAACAACCCTGGTGAAATTAAGTCGTCAATCAACCTTAGCGATGATGCAATTGGTCTTGCTGATACAAACTGTAAATATGGTGTTTATGGTAATATTTTAAATAAGGGTTGTATTGATGCCGACCGAACAGCAACTCTCGGCGGAAGACTCTCTGTTCATTTAGGGGACGCAAAAATTTATTGCAATCTTGATAACGAAGGTGTTAAAGCATATGATATTAAAATTATCAAAGCAAACAAACAAAATTCAGCTGATGATAAAAGCATGACAATTAAAGTTACCGACAAAGAACTTCTCGCAAAGACAGGAGGAATTATTCAAGGAATGAGCGGAAGCCCAATTGTTCAAAATGGAAAAATTGTTGGAGCAGTCACTCACGTGTTCGTTAACGACCCAACCAGAGGTTATGGCGTTTATATTGATTGGATGATTGATAACTAAAAAAACGGGGCAATCCCGTTTTTTAGTTGTCTAAACCTAATAATCTATCAGCAGAAATCCCCAAAGCAACACAAATTGCTTTTAAATTATCATATCCCGGCTTGCTTTTGCCGTTTAACCATTCGCTAATTTGCGATTGTTTAACTCCAATCTTTTGAGCCAAGGTTGATTGATTTAATTTAAAATCTTGCATTATGTCTTTTAATATATCAATAAATTCCATATACTTCTCCAATATAAAAAATATATAGAAATTTCTATAAAAAGTTTTGATATATAGAATATTCTATATTAAAATAAC
>CAZTNT010000136.1:0-1915 GCA_964614965.1 uncultured Lachnospiraceae bacterium
GTAATAGGAAATAATCCTAATTTAATTTATCCGGGACAAGTATTGATAATAAAATAAAAAAACATCTTCCCGACATCGGGAAAATGCTAAAAGGTAAGGACTTAAATGTCCTTACCTCTTTTTTTTTGCTCTAATTTATAGATATAGTTTTGTCCGTAGCGTGCTATAAATTCATCTAAAGTATGAATCTTCATATATTCTTTTTGAAATTTTACTTTGTAGTATAAATTTAACATTATATCCTTATGAAAGAGTTTATGACAAAAAGTACATAATGGTGCTACCATTCCATCTTCCATCGATATACTTCTATATGAGCCACTAAATACCTCATTTTTTTCAACCTGAGTGTACATATTTAATCTTGTATCATAATCACCCGTTTTTAAGCCACATTCACAGCATTTAGTTAAATCAGGATAAATTATACTAAATCTTTCTTTTTCTTTCTTAGCTTGCTTGTTTGTGCGTGATTTGAGGGGCTTTTGTTCTTTAAATTCTATATTTTCCTTACATTCCTTACAATATAGTGATACTTTCTTTTTAAATTTAGTACAATATCCATAATATTGATACTTTTTACTTCTTGTTCTATAATGTTTACAATTCATTTTAATCACTCCTTTAGGTACTAAATAGTGACTAAAAACCTGAAATCATATAACATTTTAATACTTTTTATTACATTAAAAGCCTTTGTTTAACTATAAAAAACATCATCTAGCATTAAACCTTATTTTATGATATAAAAATTAAAATGCTACTTTTCCCTTATTCTATAAGGGTTTTCATTTTTTTAGGTACTATTTTAGGTACTTATAATTCTATAAATTATCTAATAAATCAACAATTTTGTTTTGAACACTAGGGAATAGGTGCATATATACTTCTTGCATAACTCTTAAGCTGTGACCCATTCTTTGGGACATCATTAAGAAGAATTTAGTTGAATCCGTTTCTCCGGACTTAATATATTCATTTATACATATAGAAACATGAGAGTGTCTAAATTGATGTATTGTTATCATTTCTTTAACTAGATTAGCTAATTTAAAATATAGCTTTCTATGTATGTCAGTTTGATAATTTGTTAATACATCACCATTTCCAAACACAAACCAATCTTCACTAAAGTCAGCGTATTGCATAACTATTTCTTTGTATTTTAATAATTCTTCTCTTAATCTCTTAGACATTGTTATTTCTCTATTTAAGCAATTCTTAGTTGCTGTAATCTTGTATTTACCTGATTTAGTATTGAATGATATAGTTTTATTGATACTAATTAAATTATTATTAAAATCTATATCTTTCCAAGTTAGAGCTTGCATTTCACCTTTTCTCATTCCTGTAAAGTAAAGAGTAAGGAAAAAACAATGCCATAGTGCGTCATCAATAACACTTATTAATTTACAATATTGCTCATATACAATATATTTTAATTTACTTTTTGTTTCAACAACTTCATCATTTCTTTTTTTGAAACGACCTGATAATTCAACCGGATTATAATTTAGTTCATATTTTCTATTAGCAAAACTAAATATTTCTTTAAATACTACATAGTATTGATTGCAGGAGTCGATAGATAATCCTTTGTCGATAAGTTTGTTTTTCCAATTTTCAATATCCATCACGGAAATTTCATCTATAAATTTACCTTTAAAATAGGGTAATATATGATTTTTATAATTAGATAAATATGTTAAGACCGTAGATTCTCTTAATCGTTTAAAAGCGTCTTCAAAATAATCATCAGCTACTACCTCAAACCTTTTTTTAACAGGAGCGTCACGATTAAGTAAAAACACTCTTTCTTCGGCTTTTGCTTCCTTTTCTAACAAATACCTTTTAGAAGTATAAGGGACTAATTTTCCCTCGGTATTATGGTAGTAAACTTTAAAACGCCATTGAC
>CAZTNT010000137.1:0-1888 GCA_964614965.1 uncultured Lachnospiraceae bacterium
TTTAATTTATTACATCTGTTGCAAATGTTCACCGACAAATTTTTTTTATTTATATTTAACAACAACACATTCAGTTGTGAGCAATGTTGAAGCAACACTGGTGGCTGTTTCAAGAGCGGTTCGCGTTACCTTTAATGGATCAATAATTCCCGCTTCAAACATATCGCCAAATTTATCATTTAACGCATCATAACCAAAACTTTCACTTGGATTTTGAACAACAGTTTGAACAACAACCCCATCATCAACTCCCGCATTTTTTGCAATTTGACGAATTGGTGATTCAAGTGCTTTTGACAAAATCATTGCACCTAATTTCTCATCGCCAACAAGTTCTTTTTCGATATATTCATCAAGACCTTTTTTTGCTTTCAAAAGTGCCACTCCACCACCAACAATTATTCCTTCTTCAACACCTGCAAGGGTTGCATTCAAAGCATCTTCCATTCTTAATTTTCTTTCTCTCATTTCAACTTCACTTTCTGCTCCAACTTTGATTATTGCAACACCTCCATTGAGATTAGAAATTCTTTGCTGAATTGAATTTTTATCAAAATCAGTTGTTGTGGTTTTCAATTTATCTTTTAGCTCATCAATACGTTCTTTAACTTTATCTTTATCACCCATTGAGCCAATGATAGTTGTGTTATCTTTGTCGCTCTTCACCTTTTCAGCTTTACCTAAATCTTCTAAAGTTACATCTGTAAAATTATTATAAATGTCTCCACTTATAAATTTTCCTCCAACAGCCAAAGCTATATCATCTAAAACCTTTTTACGTCTATCTCCAAAATAAGGGGTTTTGATTGCAATACAATTAAATATTTTACGCATATTGTTAATAACTAAAGTTGTTAACGCATCACCTTCAATATCTTCAGCAATAATAAATAGACACCCACCAACATTTTTCACTTTTTCAACGACCGGCAAGATCTCTTGAATTGAAGAGATTTTTTTATCAGTAATAAGTATGTATGGATTACTTAATTCTGCAAGCATTTTATTTTGATCTTGACACATATATGGACTAATGTAGCCACGATTAATTCTCAATCCTTCAACGATTTTAAGTGTTGTAAGCATATTGTTTCCGTCTTCAATTGTAATCACACCATCAAGACCAACACAATCAAAAGCTTTGGCAATTATCTCCCCAGTTTCTCTGCTTCCAGAAGAGATTGTTGCAAGTTGACAAATTGCATTATTATCTTTAACTTCTTTTCCTGTTTTATATATATAATCAACGACATTTGCAACTGCTTTTTTAATTCCATTTCTTAAAAGAATTGGATTTGCTCCAGTTGTGAAACATTTTAATCCTTCACTAAATATTTTTTCAGCCAAAACTGTTGCAGTTGTTGTTCCATCTCCAGCAATATCATTAGTTCTTGTGCAAGCACTTTTTAAAATTTGAGCACCAGTATCTTCAATTTCATCTGGAATAACAATTTCTTTTGCAATTGTCACACCATCATTTGTTACCATTGGAACATCACGAACATGATCAACAATAACATTTCTTCCTTTTGGTCCAAGTGTAATTTTAACAGCTCCAGCTAAAGTTTCCACTCCTCGCAAAAGTTTCTTTCTGGCCTCTTCTCCATTAACTATAATTTTTTCAATCATTAAAAACTCCTATTATGTCAATTTGACGCAAAACAACATAGTTTTTGTTGTTGAGTTTTAATTCTGTTCCAGCATATTTTTCAAACAAAATTTTATCCCCAATTTCAACTTTAATTTTAGTTTCAACACCATCAAAATTTTCGCCATCACCAACAGCAACAACCACACCTATTTGCGGTTTTTCTCTTGAGGTTTCAGGAAGCACAATTCCAGATTTTGAAACATTCTCATAAGTTTCAGGCTCAACAACTATTCTATC
>CAZTNT010000138.1:0-1869 GCA_964614965.1 uncultured Lachnospiraceae bacterium
AATTCTTCATCATCTTGTCCAGAAATAGAATTATGACTTAATTGAATTGCTAATGCTTGGTCTTTCGATAGTTTATCTTTACAAAGCATAACTTCAATTTCTTCAAGTTCAGCATCAATAGATGCCATAACTCTGTGATTACCAGACAAAACTTCTATTTCATCGTTTTCATTATAAAAACAAAATGGCACAGAAGTTAGTTGTCCATCTTTTTTAATATTGGCAACTAGTTTTTGATATTCTTCAGGTTTCATATATCTAGCATTGACTTCCAATAATTTTATATCTCTTGGATTTATCTTTATAATTTCTGTTTCCATAATTCTAAACCTTCCTTTAAATTCCATTTTCCCAATTGTGAAAAATAGGTTAAATTATAACTTCCATCTTGCATTTGCTTTCTGCCTTGTAGAGCAAACAAATCTCTATACTTTATAGATGACATATTTTTAGTGAACACATTTGTATAAATTGTTTTTATTTCTTTATTTAATAATCTCTCAGCCAGTAATTTTACTTCTTTGCTTAAAACATAATACAAAACCAACTTACTCAATTTTCTTATTTTTGAATTCACAACAAAATCCGATAACAAATATATGCAAGGTTGTTCAATTTCTTTTGGAGGTTTATTCCTATAATCATTTGTTAATCCAAAAACTCCAAATAGTTTATCATCTGCAAATAACCCATAACAAACTTTTGGAGTTCCAAAATAATGAATTTGTTTGCTTATGTATTTTTGTCTTAAAGCATTAAATTGGGTTAAGGTTAATTGTTTAATTTCAACACTTTCAATTTTTTCATCTGCAATAATGTCAAACGATTTTTGAATTATATGTGAATTTGTCTTAGCTGATATTAGTTTTGTGTTTATGTTAATGTTTGAGTAGATATTTAAGTTTTGTGCTTTTAAAATTTGATTTTGTTTTATATCTAGTAAATCCTTTTTAGACACAATAACAAATGTAATATTCATTTCAAATAATTGTTCAATTAATTTATCATTTACAAAATTATGAGTTCGATTATCAACAATCAGCAAATCTTTATCAGATATATATTTAATAAATTTTTCTAGTTTACGTTCTCTAAATTTGTTTATGTGCAAAGAAATATTATTGATTTGATTTTTTATTTCTCCAATCAACTTGTCTTTATTATTCACCACATTGTTGAAAGTTCTATTAGTATGTTCGTTGTTTTGTTTGTTGCCAATGCAAGTTTTTCAATATCACTTCAAACAACATTTGTATTTATTGCTAAATCCTTGTAAATTTCTTCATTTAATTCCAAATCATCATTACCACTAAAATATTTACCAAATAAAACATTGCAAAAATCAACATCGCCACCTATAATTGGTGACGATGTAAGATTATATATTAACTTTTCTAATTCTAAATTTTCTGACCCATAAACAAATATACTATCAAAATTATTGTTTTTTATAATATCAGAAATGCAATTGTTCACTATTGTTTTTACTTTCATTTCCTAATTCTTCTACTTTTACTCCTAAATTATCTTCTAGCCATTTTGCCACAATTCTTCTATGGCAAAAAGTTTTACCATTTTCAATGTCTGCCCATTTTTCATAACATAACAATACAGCATTATCTCCAAGTTCCTTATAAACTTCTTGCGGATTAAGTTTATTTAAAACTTTTTCATAGTATAGTTTTGTATAAAGTTCTTCATCTTCTATTTTAATAATTTCAGCAGGTGGAGCGAGTAATTTAAATTCTTCACCTTTCCAAAACCTATTAAATCTAGCAATAGACACAAATTTATATCCTTTGTCCTTATGATAGCTTTTAACTTTTCCAAAATAACCTGTAAACATATTAATACCTCTTGACTATTATA
>CAZTNT010000139.1:0-1847 GCA_964614965.1 uncultured Lachnospiraceae bacterium
AATGGTGTTAGCGAAATATCTTTTATAGCAAATGTCTATTATGAATATGAATTGTATCAAATTCAAAATAATGAATACATTTTCATTGATAAAATTTCTAATAAAAGTGGCAAATACATATTTAAAATATCACAAAAGCCAAATGAAATATGCAAATATTTTATTAAAGCAAAAACAAAAGATTATTTAAATGGTGATATTTTAGAAAGTGAAAAAAGCAATATTATAGAACTGTATTATAATGTGACTAAGCAATGACATAATGTATATTTGAATAGCCGACTTTAGACTAAAAAGTATATTAATGTTTAGTTTTCTATTTCTTTTAGCACTTTGCTAAAGTTTCATTATAATGATTAAAAAAGAATGCTTAAGGAATTGATGTTGTTTGATTAAAACGGACAACGAATAAAAAACTAGAACATATTGAAAATTGTGGTCAATATGTTCTTTTTTCTTGTATAATCTTTAAAAGGAGTATTAATGTATCAAGGCAAAAGAAAAAACAAAAAGTGGACTATTAAAGAAAAAAATGAAATTGTTCTTCTGTATCTAGATGGACATTTGGGTAGAACTGAAATTCTAAGGACTTTTGACATTAAAGGTGATGCAATTTTTCACAAGTGGGTTGAACAATATCGCCAATTTGGAACTTGCGTAGATAATCGTGGGAAATGCACAAAGCAACAGAACCCAAAGAAGGGTAAGCAAAAGAAGCTCAAAACTAACTATGAGAATATGTCTAAGGAAGAATTAATTAAGGAATTAGAATTTAGAGACGAACTAAAAAACTTCCTTGTCTACCTAAATCAGCAAAACAAAGATATTTAGTTATTGATGAATTTAAACATAAATTTTCAATCAATAAACTTTGCAAAATGTTGTCATGTTCTAAAAGTGGTTACTATGATTGGGTAAATTTAGGTAGACCTAAATACAAGGCTTTTAATGAAAGTTACAATCAATTAGTTTTAGATACTTACACTAAAAACAATACTTGGGGTATACGAAGTGTCAGAATGAAAATTAAAGAATTCTATGGCATTTCTCTTAAAAATTCAACAATTCAAAGGTATATGCAGATAAACAATATTAAGTCCATCACAAGAAAAAGAACTCATAGATACTCAAAAATACAACACCATAAAATTCCAAATTTAGTAAAAAGAAATTTTAATTGTTTAAATATTAATGAAAAATGGTCAATAGACATATCTTACATATTTGCCGTTAACGGATTGAAATATCTTTGTGCAATTAAAGATTTGTATGACAAATCGATAATTGCTTACAATGTTTCAAACTTCATAGATTTAAAACTTGTACTAGATACAGTAAAACAAGCAATAGAAACTGTACCATTCAAGCAAAGAAAAAATTTAATACTACACTCAGATCAAGGTTGGCATTTTACAAATTGGCAATATGTAAAACTTCTTAAAGAAAACAATATACAACAAAGTATATCAAGTAAAGGAAGTTGTGTGGATAATGTACCAATAGAATCATTTTTCTCAATATTAAAATCAGAATGTATATATCTAAAACAAAATTTACAAAAAGAAGAAATAGAAGAAGTTGTAAAAAATTTCATAATATATTACAATAACGAAAGATTACAAGAAAAAATACAAGAACTTGCTCCTATGCAATTTAGGAAACAAGCTCTTGCATCTCTAGTTTTTTAATTCCAGTCCGTTTTTACCCTACGGGTTAACAATCGTTAGCTAGTTATTACTTTTGCAATGTGTTTTATTTATTCTTATGATTTATTTTGTTTTACCCTTCCAATAACTACATTATCCTGTTTTCTATCACGCATATCCTCCAATGGATGCTCTGCCGTT
>CAZTNT010000140.1:0-1831 GCA_964614965.1 uncultured Lachnospiraceae bacterium
TAATTTTAATGTTAAAACAAGAAGATTTACAAGCAGAGATGTTGATTTCTGCAGAAGCTAAAAGACTTGCAGATAGATATAACAAAGATTATTTAGACTGCGAGGATTTAATGAAAATTACAGGTCTTGGCAAAGGTAATGTAAGAACACTTATGAATAGGTATGATTTCCCAACCACCAATGTTGGCAAACGCAAAGTTATTAGTGTAATGGCATTTGCAAGATGGGCTTACTTTCAAGACAACAGGAGGAAAAACTAATGGCTAAGAAAAGAAAAAATTCCAGACGAGCAAATGGCGAAGGTAGCATTGTCCAAAGAAAAGATGGTCGTTGGTGTGGAGTTGTAACTCTTGGATATAAACCGGATGGCAAGATAAATAGAAAGTCTGTTTACGGACATTCACAAGCAGAAGTTTTAGAGAAAATGAGTGTGTTAAAACATAGACTTGTAACTGGTCCTCAAGTATCTTCAACAACTGCATTGGTTGGCGAAACAATGAAAAATTGGTTGCGAATTTTCAAAAAGCCAATGGTGTCATCTCGCACATTTGAAAGTAATATAAGAACATTCAAAAATCACATTCTTCCAGCGATTGGAAATATGAAAATAAATGAAGTTAACACAAACATTGTTCAAGCGATTTTGACCAAATCTTTGCAAGACCACAAAGGCAGGTCTAACACACCAAAGAGAATAAAGTTTTTGTTAAATCAATTTTATGAACACTTGATAGAACAAGGACTTGCTTATGATAATCCTACCCTAAAATGTAAAGTTAGCAATAGATATAAAAAGACCTACATTGATAGCAAAGGTCAACATAAAAATAATGAAAACTATAAAGCAATTCCTGTTGCTGAAAGAGCAAGATTTATTCGTGCACTGGACGATGGTCCAGATATTATCAAACCACTTTCACTTGTTATGATGCTAGCTTCACTTCGTATTGGCGAGGCACTTGGTTTGAAATGGGAAAACATAGATTTTGAAAAAGGTGCTTTGACTGTTGAGCAAGGATTAACCGAAGATGTTGAATTTGATAACGAACTTAACATTGTTGGTCGAAAGAATATTATTTCAAGCACCAAAACATCTTGCAGTAAACGAGCAATAAAAATGCCACAACTAGTAATTGATGCATTGCTTCAATGGCGCAAAATACAATGGTGTAAAGAACAAGTTAAAGGTAAATCTTTAACCAAACCAACAAACCTTGTGTTTTGCAACGATGATGGCTCGATACGCAGTTATGACGCAACTCGTCGAGTATTTGATAGGTTTGCCAAGAAACACGGTTTTAGGCAAGAATTTGGACTTCATTGCCACATGTTAAGACAAACATTCTCAAACATGCAAATTGAGAATAAAAGAAATATAAAAGATGTTCAACATTTGCTTGGACATAAAGACGCAAAGACTACCCAATTGCACTATAACTCTGTAATCGACCAAGAACTAGACTACGAAGGTGCAGAACTATTGGATAGTCTTTTTAATGACACAACACTTTATGATGGCGAAGAACATATAAAAAAAGATATTCCAACTTATCACATAGACAACAACACCTTCAACGCCGAAACAACCGAACAAAAGCCAATAACTTATGAAGAAATGACGGATGATGAACTTGACCGACAATATGAAGAACTAAAACGCCAACGAGAAGAACGAAGAAAACGCAGAAAAGAAAAAGATTTTGAGATGTAGAAATTTTACATTTTTCAGTACAATTTTTAATTTTGTATGTTATAATGGAAATGATGAAAAATATAGATTTATTATCCAAACATAATGAAGGTTCTAAAAAACTACCTCATTTTAAGCAAA
>CAZTNT010000141.1:0-1831 GCA_964614965.1 uncultured Lachnospiraceae bacterium
TTAGAGTGAAGATTAAAGAAAAAGAGAGAAGATAATATAAAAACTTATTTATCTTTGATTTTTAAGAAATTTTCTTTTGTTAATCTCGTTACAATTTCTGTAACCTCTTGATTTAATGCAGGTGAAAAATTCTTCTTTTCGCCAATAATTTCATAGCCTATTTTTTCTTGCATATGCCATGATTTTTTATTGAAGTCAAAAAATCCATTTTCAAGTTCGTTTACTCCTAGCATCTCAAAGGCAAACTTAGCCCTAGCGTTAAAAGCTTCCGTTCCATACCCTTTGCCTTGATAATCTTTGTTTAACCAAATACCGCCTTTGGCTTTATTACCAACAATTTTTATATTTGTTCCACCAATAACCTTACCAGTAGCTTTTAATTGAATTGCAAAATAATACGAATCCTCTTTGTGATTGCTATTCTTTTCTATAAAATATTCCGCATCTTTAATCTGATAAGGGTATGGAGCTGTTAAATTTTTATTAGTATCAAAATCATTCAAACCTTCCACAATATCATTAATATCTGTTTTTTGCCATTCTCTTAATATCAGTCTATCCGTTTCTATTTCCATTTGCACTCCTTTAAAAAGTTTTGTTTATTTAGGTATATCATAATTAATTTATTTTTGTAAACATTTTTCACAAAAAAAGAGAGAAGATTTTAGATTTCTTCTCTCTTGTGGTTAGTTGTTGCTTGTTAGGTCTTTATTTTTGTTATCTAGCAAGGTGTAAACACTTTTTGCTGATAAATAAAAAAGAACCAAGTTCGGTTCAACTTAGTTCTCATTTGGTGCAACGAGTGATAACGAATCCGAACCATAAAGTGTTTATCGGATATGGTTATTTCGTTGTTAGAACAACTTTTGAGAAATCATTTTGTTGAAATCTAAAACTAAAGGTTTTCCGTTAGGTATTTCAAATGAAAGGTAATTGCCATCTTCAGGAATTCCTTTAAAATAACTCATTAAAACACATCCAACACCACCATGAGAAACTATAAGAATATTTTTATTTGGATTTTCTTTTAATTCATTTAATAACGAAAAAACTCTCGCTTCAACATCTTTTATACTTTCAGCACTTTCAAATTTTTGATTTGAATTAATATTCCAAAATCCTTTGAAGTCAAATTCAGCGCGAGTTAATCCTTCAAATTCGCCAAAATCTCTTTCGACAACTCTTTCATCTATTTCTGTTGGAATATTCCCACGATAAATTATTTCAAGTGTGTGTTTTGCTCTTTTTAATGGACTACATATAGCTCTGTCAAATTTTACATTTTTTAATTGTTGCGCTGTTTGTTCGGCTTGAAGTATTCCTTTTGCATTAATATCTAAATCAGCTCTTCCTTGACATTTAGGCTCTTTCAGACCTTGAGCATTTAAATTTTCATTCCAATCGGTTGAGCCATGTCTTACAAAATAAATCATTTATATTCTCCCTAATAAATTTATTATATCACACTTTTATTGAAAGTGGTATAGTTTTCACAAAAAAGAGAGAAGATTTTAGATTTCTTCTCTCCTATGGTTAGTTATTGCTTGTTAAGTCTTTATTTTTGTTATCTAGCAAGGTGTAAACACTCTTTGCTGATAAATTGCTCATATTGCCGTAATTGTTAGCGAATTCGAGCAAATCGTGGGCTAAGATAAAAGCAATGTCTTTTACTTGTTTACGACTTAGTTTACATTCTCCGTATCTTAATACTTTAGTATTAAGACAGCAGTTTGCAGTATTTTCACAAAGATTTTTGTCAAAGCAACAACTAAAATGGTCAATAACATTCTTCATAGTTCATTTTTTATTTAAATGATATCTATGCTAGCCG
>CAZTNT010000142.1:0-1824 GCA_964614965.1 uncultured Lachnospiraceae bacterium
CGGGGACCCCGACTCCTTCGTTTTTAGAACGCCGCGCCTTGGCTTGTAGCGTTTATCGGGCTCTCGCCGTGCTTAAGACAAACTATGAGATTTAATAGCTTTTGAGCTCGTTATGTTTCGGATAGATCAATGTGCGAAGTTAGAACGATAATTCATTACAAAAATAAGCCTCCGAAGTTTTGATATGCACCCCAAAAGTTAGACACTTTTGGAGGTGCATTTTTAATGGCAAAAAAAGGAAGTAGGTTTAAAAAATATTCGCCAGAGTTTAAATTATCAGCTATACTAGATATGCGTGAAAACAATTTAAGTTATCATGAAACGGTTAGAAAGTATTGGCAAACCAAAACTAGGCTTGAAGAAGATAATCACCGTTCACAGTTAAAAAATTGGGAACGCATATATCTTGAAGAAGGAGAAGCTGGTTTCTACATTGAACGGCGTGGTAGAACTAAAAAAATGGATAATCCTAAAATTGGTAGACCTAAAAAACTTAACAAACAAATTAAAGAAGATTTGATTGCTGAAAATCAAAGGCTTAAAGAAGAAAACGAATATTTTAGAGCCGAGATTGAATACTTAAAAAAATTAGATGCCTTAATTCGTGCGGAAGAGCAAAAGAAAAACAAAAAGCATTAGTTGTCTCTGAATTAAGGCAACATTTCCCGCTTGAAACTCTATTAAACATTGCAAATCTTGCAAGAAGTACATTCTATTACTATCTTAAAACAAGTAAAATTGACAAGTACGCTACTGTTAAACAAGAGATTAAACAGATATTTGATTTAAATAAAGGTAGATATGGTTATCGTAGAGTTTATGCGATATTAAGACAAAAAGGTTTTGTAATTAACCACAAGACAGTACTAAAATTGATGAATTTACTTAATTTGCATGGTAAACAAAGAAAGAATGGGAAATATTATTCATACAAGGGTGAAGTTGGCAAAATCGCAGATAATATATTAAACAGAGAGTTTACAGCAGAAAAACCTTTTGAAAAACTAACAACAGATGTTACTCAATTTAATGTGTGTGATGATAAGGTTTATCTATCACCAGTAATGGATTTGTACAATAGAGAGATAGTGTCATACTCAATATCATTAAGTCCAAGTTTAGGACAAGTAAGAGAGATGCTAAATGGCTTGTTTGATAAACTACCAGAAACAGCAACTCCAATATTTCATTCAGACCAAGGTTGGCAATATCAACACAATGAATATCAAAGATTGCTAAAAGAACACAACATAACTCAAAGCATGTCAAGAAAAGGTAATTGTATGGATAACGGAGCAATGGAAAACTTCTTTGGAAGATTAAAAGTAGAAATGTTTTATGGTGAAAAGTTCGAAAGTGTTAACACTTTCATTGACAAGTTAAAAGAATATATATACTATTACAACAATGAAAGAATATCAATAAAATTAAAAAATATGAGTCCAGTACAATACCGAACTCATACTCAAATTATTTAATTAAATTTTTGTCTAAACTTTTGGGTGCACCCCATTAATGGAAGAGGCTTTTTCTGATTACATACAAATTTTGCAAGAAGCTACATTAAGCGATGCATATATTTTAAGCAAATTAGGAACAAGATTAAGACACTTAGGAGCGGCTCAGGAATTCGTAGAAAAAATAGATACATTCAATTATGAAGATGTAAAGCAAAAAAATATGTAAATGATTCGTATTTATATTGCTTATATAATGCTAAAGTGAGTGGGTACGAATACAATGAAGAAACCTTTCAAGAATTTATAGAGACTGCGGAAAAAATTGTAACAAATTGTGAACAAAAACCTAGTGAAGAATACAATT
>CAZTNT010000143.1:0-1784 GCA_964614965.1 uncultured Lachnospiraceae bacterium
CTTGCACTATTTTGCACTAAAAACTTGTCACCCTGAACTTGTTTCAGGGTCTAATAAGCATGGAATTTGACTTTAAGCCGAGTGCAAAATAATGCAAGAAAGTGCAAAAATAATTTGTCTTCCAGTTTGATATGTGTCGAAATGCTTCTGAGATTGACATGCGTGAGCCGGTGTGAAGTGCCGGTGTCGGCTTGTGGCAGCACAAGACGAGCAGGGCACGGAACATTACGATACCGCCGTTGTGACATAGCTTTAGCGTAGGAACGAAGCAATCTTTGATTGCACAGGCGGAAAGATTCAACAGTTGACTTCTGCCAAGACAAGAGTGATGAATGTGTCATAAGGATTTTAAATTATGACAAACTTCACATCGGAAAAATCAAAACAAATAGCATTAGCAAGACTTGACGTAGTACACAAATGGCTTGAGTTTAGAAAGAAATCTCAAAATAAACTCCAAGCTGATTATGATTTTGTAAAATTACATAATACTTCAAATTCACACCTATTTGAGATTTTAGGCAAAATCTCTCGTGGAAGCTTACATCGTTGGTACTCAATGCTCAACGGAACAGAAGATTACACAAAACTTTTACCTCAATACAAATATGCAACTGTACGAGAATATCGTACAGTTCTTAATGACGAAGAAATAAAAATCTTTATGGCTTTGCTTTTGCATCCAAATAGATTATCAATAGGAAAAGCAATTGCACTTACTAAATACAAATTGCATGAGCAAGGGCAAAGTTTTATCCCTGCTGATATTACATTTCGTCGTTATGCAAAATGGTTTAAAGATAATAATTATGATAAATGGATTCTTGCCCGTGATGGCGAAAAGGCTTTATCAGATAAAGTTGAACCCTACATAAAAAGAGATGCAAGTTTGCTTGAAGTCGGAGATATTTTTGTGGCTGACGGGCATAAATTAGCGTTTCAAGTAATAAATCCGTTTACAGGAAAACCTTGTAGAGCAACGTTAGTTGGATTTTTGGATTGGAAATCAACTGCATTGGTCGGTTATGAAATTATGCTTGAAGAAAATACACAATGTATAACTTCTGCTTTGCGTAATGCAATAATAAATCTCGATATGATACCAAAAGTCGTGTATCAGGATAACGGCAGAGCTTTTAGAGCTAAATACTTTAATGACGACAGAGGATTTAGTGAGTTAGGATTTCAGGGACTATATTCAAAACTTGGAATAGAAACAGTTTTTGCAAGACCATATAACGCGAGAGCAAAAGTAATTGAAAGATTTTTTAAAGAATTTCAAGAAGGTTTTGAAAAGCTTTTGCCAAGTTATGTTGGTTCATCAATTGCTAACAAGCCTGCCTATCGTTTAAGGAATGAAAAATTACACCAAACCCTTCATAACGATTTCATTCCGACAATAGAAGAAACAATAAAAATGATTGATATGTGGCTGAGTTTTAAGAATTCTCAACCTTGTCCGAATGCTCCTGATAAAACAATTGCAGAAATCCTATCCGAAAGAAAAAGACAGAATATTGATATAAATACTTTGGAGGATTTAATGCTTGCAACAAAAGTTAAAACAATTCAAAGAAACGGAATTAGGTTCTTAAATTGTGATTATTTTGATGAAAGATTATACGGATTCAAGAGCAAAGTTCTAATAAAATACAATCTTTTTGATTTAACAAAAATAAAAGTATTTACTCCCAAAGGCGAATATTTATGCACGGCAGAAAGAGTAACTGAAACTCATCCAATGGCAAAATTATTAGGTAACGTTAAAGATTTTGAAGATTATA
>CAZTNT010000144.1:0-1736 GCA_964614965.1 uncultured Lachnospiraceae bacterium
TATGATTAACTTATGATAATGTCTTAAGTAATAACTTTTAAAAATGTCCTAAAATGAAAATACTAGTCACTGAGGTGACTTGAATGAAAAAGGTGAATTTAAGAATGAAAGAACAAAATAAATATGATGAAATTAAAGAATTGGTAGATCATAACGGAAATAAGTTGCGTGTCGCAGAAAAACTCGGCATAACTGTGAGACAAGTAAATCGCTTAATTAAAATATATAAAGAAAAGGGTAAATCTCGGGTTTGTACATGGCAACCGATCAAAGAAACCTGCAAAGACCTTAGATAAATCCTTTTCTGAGACCATTATACTACTTTATAGAAACAAATATCAAGGGTTTAATTTTAGACATTTTTACGAGTATCTAATTGAGGAAGAAAACATTGATGTGTCATACACTTTTGTATATACAACATTAATGAAAAATGGTATTTCTTCTCCTAGAGCTAGAAAAGCAACAAAAAGAAGACTAGCTAAAGAAAGACTACAAAAAGAAAAGAAATTAAAAAACAAGACTGATGAAGAAATTGAAGTTATTGTAAACAATGAAGTTGCTTTAGAAGATTCTCATCCTAGAGGTGAAAAACCTAAATATTTTGGTGAAATCACAGAAATGGACGGCTCTATGCACCTATGGTTTGGAGAGAAAAAAGCTTGTTTACATCTTGCTGTAGATAAAGCAACCAATCATATTGTTGGTGCTTATTTTGACTGGCAAGAAACCTTGAATGGCTATTACCATGTATTTGAACAAATTCTTTTTAAATATGGTATTCCAAGCAAATTTAAAACTGACAATCGAACTGTATTCAATTACAACAAACTAAACGAAGATAAACGTACATCAGATAAAGACGTTTTAACTCAATTTGGTTATGCTTGTAAGCAATTAGGTGTAGAGATTGAAACAACCAGCATTTCGCAAGCTAAAGGCCTTGTTGAAAGAGATAATGGAACATTTCAAGGAAGATTAATTAACGAACTAAAATTAAATAATATTACAACCATTGAAAAAGCAAATGAATATTTAATAAAAGTGTTTGTTCCTAAATTTAACAGAAAATTTGCTTTAGATTATACAAAATTTGAGTCAGTATACGAATCTTCACCAAATAAAGAAAAAATTAATTATACACTTGCCATTTTAACCCCTAGAAAAATTGATAATGGAAATGCTCTAAAATACAAAAATGAATATTACCAACCTTACGAAAACGGAGAATTAAAATGTTTTAGAGCAAAGACTGAATGCCTTGTAATTAAAGCTTTTAATGGAGATTTGCTTGTAACAATTGGTGAAAAAATATATGAATTAAGAAAATTAGAAACTCATGAGAAATACTCTAAAGAATTTGACATTATTCCTGAAAGCAAAAAAGAAAAGAAAAAATATATACCGCCAATGTCTCATCCTTGGAAGTTAGCATCGTTTTTGAAACAATTAGAAAAAGCACATACACAGCGTGTATATGCTTAAACGGTGACTTAGCAACCGAATTAAATCTTTTGCCTAATTATATTATTGGCAAAAATATTAAATTTTATACCAAAAATTAAATCTTTGCCTGCCTCCGCGGCGAGCGGGATATATACAAACGGGAAAAAATTTTCCCGTTAATGTTTGATAATTTTTGGTACATTTTCAAAAGTTATTGACATAAAAGAAAAAAGCCAATAGTGTAAAATGGTTTCGGAATGCAAAAAGAGAAAACCTTTGATATAATGTTA
>CAZTNT010000145.1:0-1730 GCA_964614965.1 uncultured Lachnospiraceae bacterium
CAAAAATTGTTAATAATATTTCTAATAAACAATCAACAAATAACAATGCTCAAAAAAATTATAGTAATAATTATTACGAGGTATTTTCATATTGCCCAAATTGTGGTAGAAAGAGAGAAGGAAACAACACGAACTGTTTCAATTGTGGAGGTTCATTAATAAAAGATTAAAAAATATAATTTGGTAAGGAAATGTGAATGGAAAAAAATAAATTTGAATGTATAAGAGATGGCTTGACGATTAGGGGAATAGAATTAAAACCTAAAGGAAATAATTTACCAATAGCAATAATATCTCATGGTTTTATGGCAAATTATAAGACAGTTGAACATTATGCTAAATTATTTGCTGAATTAGGATATGCATCATATTGTTTTGATTTTAATGGTGGGTCGGTATTAATGAATAAGAGTGATGGGAAAACTACTGAGATGTCAGTTATTACTGAAGCAAAAGACTTAGAAGCTGTTATTGAGTATACAAAAAGTCTTGAATATACTAATGGAAATGATATTGTATTAATGGGATGCAGTCAAGGCGGTTTTGTATCGGCTTTAGTAGCAGCTAAATTAAAAGAAAAAATATCTAAACTTGTACTTTTTTATCCTGCATTATGCATACCTGATGATGCTAGAAATGGTAAAATGATGTTTGTCAAGTTTAATCCTAGTAATTTACCAGAAACTTTAAGTTGTGGACCAATGAAATTAGGCAAATGCTATGTTTCAGATGTATTAAACATGGATCCATATAAAGAAATTAAAGAATATTTAGGAGAAGTGCTAATTGTTCACGGAACAAATGATAAAATTGTTAAAATGGAATATATAGAAAAAGCATATAATGTATATAATAATAGAAATTCAAATAATAAAGTTAAATTATATATAATTGAAAAAGGAAAGCATATGTTTTCTAAAAAACATGATAAAATAGCAATTAACTATATAAAAAATTTTATTAAAGAATAATTAATAACTTTAAATTACGATTTTGAGATTATTTTTGTTTTAAAAGAATGAAAATTATTTCAACTTTAAATTATTAAAATTCCCAGTTACTAGTTATATGGATTCTAATTGAATAATATTTGAGATTTCCTCAATGATATTTTTATTTGTAAAAAAATATTCATCGTATTCAAAACCAAAGATTTTCTCGAAATTATTAATTGCTTTTTTTCAATTCTATGGTCTATTGCATATTTTATAGTGTTTTTAATCTGATAAATATTAGTGTTTTTATATTTTTTAGCAATTAGAGAATATATATCTTCAAGAACAATATAATCATAATTATTTGTAACAATAATTTGAATTGCACAAATTAAGAATATGCTACCTTTATGAGCTATATTAATTCTTAAAGAACGAAGTATATTACGAGATTTAATATAAGATTGACTATTTAATTTTGTAATTTGATTTTTCAATTTTATATCCCCCTAAAATTACTTTAAGAAAAACACTAAATGATGAATTACTAATTACAATACTAATATAGCAAAATTATGTTAACATTTCAAAAAAAGAAAAACTGCGTGTCACGCAATGAAAAATGCGTGTGGCGCAGTTTTTATATATAATTTTATTCAATTTTTTATAAAAAAATAGTAAAAAAGTTACATAATTAAATGAAATCACAAAATAATGCATGTCACGCAGTATTTTATAAAATAATAAATTTCCACCAGCGTAGCTGGTGGTTTTTCCTTTTCGCCTAAAAGGCTT
>CAZTNT010000146.1:0-1639 GCA_964614965.1 uncultured Lachnospiraceae bacterium
AAGGTTTCAATAACACTATTGCAAAGCAATAATATCACTCCGACGAAGTCGGAATATCACTTGAAATGCTATCGTTCCTTATGTATAATGAATTTAGAGGTGATTACTATGGCTGATAGTGTTTTAAGAGATAAAGCAAAGGAATTTGCAAAAACCGTTGTCTTTCTCTGTCGTGATATGAAATCAAATCATAAAGAATCAGTTTTGATAAATCAACTTCTTCGTTCTGCAACATCAATCGGGGCTAATTTGCACGAAGCACAATACGCGCAAGGAACAAAGGATTTTATTTCTAAACTTGAAATAGCTCAAAAAGAATGTTACGAAACTGAATATTGGCTTGAACTGCTTTTTGAAACAAATTGTATGAACGAAGAAAATTATAAAGCATTACAAAACGATTGTGGGGCCATTCGCAGAATGTTGATATCTTCACTCAAAACTATTAAATCAAAATAAGGGTTTGGGGTTAGCCCTTGACAGTATTTGTGCACACAAATGCGATGCTGGTTCTTCTTGGATAACGAAACATTACCAAAGAAAATAAAACTGCTTACACCGTTTAAGTGTGAGCAGTTTTATGCGTTTATAATCCAAGCAATTCTTTTTTCTTTGCTTCAAATTCTTCTTCGGCAATAGCACCCATGTCCAAAAGTTCTTTGAATTTTTTGAGTTCATCAGCAGAACTTTGCATAGATTCTTGCATCACTATTGTTTCCTTAGGTTTTCCTTGTCTTTCAATAATTAGTTTGCTTAAAATTTCATGTGCTTTGCTTCTATTTGAAATTAGATAGAAACTTATATTGCCAGAATTAGAAGAGACAGAAAGGCCTTGCAATAATGGATTGGTTAATCCTACTGATGAAATAGAATCTAATGGCAAATCCACTCTTTTTCCTAAAAGAGTTTTTCCGTATACTCTTTTGTCAGTGATACAAATTTGGCTATCTCTACCGAATACCAACATCAAAAAAGCAACAAGAACCATTAACCCCCCTATTACTAACAGTGGGAAACCAAAAGACCAAGCGTCAAGACCAAAATAGGCCATTAGACATAAATATGCTAACACAAAAGGTATTGCAGATAATACTAAACAAATCATTGCTGCATTTATTGCAGAGGCTTTTTCACGGAATAGATTTTTTTCGTCCATTTTAAAATCTCCTTAAAACTAAAATATAAATTCTTTGTTGTCCAATATTTCATAAATTTTTAAACTTTTATTAAAATATAGCGACAAATTAGTTTTGCTTGTCAAATAATGAGCGTGATAGCCATTCTGTTTAATTAAATATGAAGCATATTCTCTGTTTTTAACAAAGAGTTTAATATCCGCCTCTACACCATTTTCTAAAAGTTCTTTACCTAAAAACATTAAAGCATATAAGTCTATTTGCTCATCAACACTTAAGGTGTTTATATATTTTTCTATTGCTCTTTTGGGGCTGTTTTGGATTGCTTCAATTGAGATTTCTTCAATATGTTCATTCTTTGAAACTTTTTGCAAATCGGCAATAATTTTTTCAACTACACTTTTATTTATTATCTTAATGTCTTTCATTCTTTTCACCCCCTTAAAATAAAAAAGTGCACCCCCAATAAGAGAGTGCACGAAAAATGCAAACTCCTATTGTTG
>CAZTNT010000147.1:0-1638 GCA_964614965.1 uncultured Lachnospiraceae bacterium
TAAACCTATTTTAATTAAATCAGTTAAAGATGAATCATTAATTGAATTAATCTTACCTGTAAAAACATATTAATGGTTCTTTGTCAAATAGTGTTGGTAGACAATAAATTTGATAAATGAAATCGAAATGGAAGGATGATGAAAATCATCCTTTTATAATGCCTTTAATTAAGAAAATTCTAGCAGTAAAATGAGTGAAAGATTTATAACCAAAAGCAATACGTTTAATACATTTAATTAAATTATTAGTGCCTTCAATAACTCCGTTATTAATATTATATTTAAATGAGTTTTCAATATATTTTTCATGTTCTCTAAAAAGTTTAAGGGCTTGTTTCATCTTGTCTGAAATCAAATAATGAGGATGGTAAATAATAGATTTAAACTTGACAAAATCACGATTAGAAATAGTATTAATAATACCTTGATAACATTCGTAAGTGTATTTCAGTTCGTTGTTTGTATTAATTAGATAGTTAACAATATCAATTTGAGAAATATTTTTGTGAAAATATTTAGAATATGTTTTATCAGAGGAAAGATCATTTTCATTTTTAAGAATAAGTTTCCAATAATATTTTAGTTTGTTATAATTTGGATTATCTTTTTTGCATAATCTAACTCTAGTGATATTCAAAGCATTATAAACTTGGGTAACAATATGAAATCTATCAATAACGATTTTTGCATTTTTAAATAATTTTTCGGCGAGATAAATATAACCAGAATAGAAGTCCATAGAAATGAATTTAACTTTATCTCTTTTCTGTTTGGAGTATCTTTTAAAATGTTTTTCTAAATCAATAGATTTTCTAGAATCAAGAATATCAAAAACATTCCCTTTTTCGTTATCGATAATCATAAAAGCCATTTTACCTTTAGTATCTTTAGTAGCTTTAAACTCATCCCAATTCATAGAAATGGGGAGAAATTCATGCTTTAAAACTGCTTTAGTTGAAATATCATCTAATACTCTATTTACTGAAGAATGAGATACATTTATATTGTTAGCAATATCTTTTTCACTAATTTTAGTTTGCAATTCTTCTCGAATTAGAAGATTAGAATTAACTGAAATATTGCAATTTCTTTTTACTAAATTTGTTTCAGCGATAAATGTTTTATTGCAATTTTTACAATAGAATCTTTGCTTATTCAAAATAAGAAGAGAGTTACAGTTAGATATTTTAGGAATTTTAATTTTACATGATTTAAATCCCCATTTAATAATATCTTCATCTGAATTATTAACAGTTCTACAAAGAGGGCAACGTTCAGGATTATAAGTTAAAATTCCAAATATTAGCTTGTTATTTTTACCATTTATAACCTTTTCTTCAACTTTTTCTAAAATATAAATGTTTTCATCTTTGATATTAAGCAAATTTAATATATAATTATTCATAGATATGTAATTTTCCTTTCAATGTTTAGATATCAATTACATTGTATCAAAATTACATATCTTTTTTATATACTAAAAATAGCATTGGTATAAATTCACCAACACTATTTATTATAGAACCTAGATATTTGAAAATATTTATCTTTTTTGTTACTTACAAAACAAATGTTTGTTACAGTAGTTACAGGAATACATTAGTAGCTAGGTGCTTACCACTAAATTTCTATTAATTA
>CAZTNT010000148.1:0-1609 GCA_964614965.1 uncultured Lachnospiraceae bacterium
TATATGAACAATGCCTATAATGTTGCTGCTGTACAAGCACGCAACCAATATGATAACGCCTTTAACAATGCTATGGCAAATAGCGAAGGACTTGGATTTGGCATTATTTCAAATTCCCTCTCTGCACATTTGTTGTATGCCGCTCAATCTGCAAGAAAGGAAAAAAATAACGAGAAAAAAGCACACGAACTTGCTGAACAAGCGTGGCGAATGAATGATCCCTTTAAGCGAGGAGAGGCTATAACCATTGAATATTATTTTTCAAATTTCGAACCGTTTCTTATAAAAATCTTATCTATGTTTTATGATGAGGTTCAAGATATTGTAGTTAAAGGTTCTGATGTCGATATATCCTCATTGAATGCCAATGTTGAGGATATTGTATTATCGCCAAAATCAGATAGAGAAGCGATGAAAACTGATGTTGTGAATGCCCTTAACTCTAATATTTGTAATCCAAACACAATTCTTTTTGTAATTCAAAACGATCTGGTTGATGATGATTTTGTTCGATTTTTTGCACAAGCACCTGAAAAGTTGATCAAAATATCTGCACAGGCAATTACTGAACATCTTTTGAAAAAGAAGAAGGAATGCTCCTTATACAACAAAGTTTTTCTATCAGAAGAAATAATAAAGTTTTTCGCAATGCTTCGAGGTCTGTTCAAAAATCAAACGGTAACTCCTTCCCATAGAAAAGCCTATTTCAAAATCGTTGATGATGTTTACGGAAAAGAAATTAAATCTATTATTAGAAAATTTGATAACTTGACGAAAATAAAAAAATCCAATTATGAGTTACAAAAGTATGCTCAAAATTACAGTTCATTAAATATCACCAAGAATGATATTGACAAGTTGATTTTTTATCACAACATTTTTGATGATTCCCAAACATCTCTTTTTATTATAAATAGCGGAGTTGTTGTAAATTTTGATCTCACGACAATCGAAGCGGTTGTTGAAGAAACAAATGCAAAATTGAAAGTAGAACACGAAAATTACTTAAAACAGGAAGAAGAAAGAAAGCAACGAGAACTTGAACACCAACGAGAACTTGAAACCAGAAGAAGAACATTAAAAACAGAAATTTCTGAATTAAATGCAGAATTAGAAAGTTTGGGATTGGCTTGGTTTGGTAAAAAAGCACAGCGCAAAGCTGAACTAAAAAGCTTAATAGAGAACAAAACAAGAGAATTAAACAACATAAAATAAAGAAATTGGATAATGGTTTAAAAGGAGAATTGTATGCCGACTAAATCACAACTTATAAAGCAAGGAAAAGTATTTATGCAACAAAATAAATACTTTGAAGAAAAATGTCCGTCTTGCAAGGCAAAATTGAAAATTAAATCAAGTGAAATTTTTTCGGGAGAAGATACATATACGATTGTATGTAGCAAGTGTAACAGCTCTATTGAATTTTCCAAGCTAAAAGATGGTTTATACGAAATTGGGAAATATCTTGAAAACTTACCGAAAAATATAGAAAAGGAACTTAAAATTAAAATAACAATTTCAATCAAGTAAGTTATTAAAGAATAAACAAAATATAACCGCTCCTATCCTTTGTGGAAATGGAGCGGTTATATTTATAGAATTATTTATC
>CAZTNT010000149.1:0-1607 GCA_964614965.1 uncultured Lachnospiraceae bacterium
TTAACAATTCAAGTGCCAATTTTATAATTGAAACAATAGAATATATTTTATATAGCAAAGTTCCAACTGAAGAAACCATAAGCAAACATTTCGATTTTGAAATAAAACATTTAAAGAAGTTAAAAAAATCATCAACTTTCTATGAAATAAACGATTCTTCTCTTAGGGTTATCAGCTATTTAATAAAAGACAATCTTTTACCCAAAAGTATTAAAGAAAATTATATGAAGGGTTTTTCTTTAAATATACAAAAATTTACAAAACCTGAAACCATTTTAGAATTAAAAGAACATTCTCTTCCAATATCTGCTGTACAAAGTAAAAAATTAAAAAATTTTAATAATTTACAAGCATCCTTAGTTGATAAAATACAAAACTTAAATGATTTTCAGCATTATTGCGAAAATCAATATGCAGCTAAAGGAATTAAAGATATACATATCAAACAGTTACATAAAACTTTTTTAGATCTTATTAACAATACTAATAATTGGACTATTTCTATAGCATTTTATCATTATATGATATTGCTCTTAAGAGCTAAACAAAGTCCTAATATTAAAAATATTAACCTCGAGCATATAATGATTTCTCTAAAAGAAATGTGGGCAAATACATATTATGATAAAAGTGTAAATGCTTTACAAGAACATGAATTTCATCAAACTATAAAGAAAGAAGAGATTAAAAAACACAACAATCTTTTTATTGCTTCACCAATGTCCATTGCTATAAATTGTTTCCCAACTAAAGAAAATTCTTTGATTGACATGATGTCTACCATATCAGAAAATGTTTTTTCAATTCATGCAACTCAATATAGCATTTCTCAAAATTATCCATTTTTAGTATCACATGAGAATTTTGCAGAAGACCATGAAATAGGAAAATGTTTTTTAAATACAATAGAAAACATAATAATAAATAAAGGTTATAAATTTCTTAATGTTTTTGATAAACATATATATGCAAAAGAAATTTTTGATCAATATCATCAATATACAAAATTTAATATCTGCCTTTTTGATGACTGGAAGGAATTGTATAATGATGTAAAAGAATCCTTACCTGAGTTTAACTTATTAGATATAAATGACAACAATATTTTACTAGGACATATTACACAACTATTTCCTATATTAGAAATTAAAATTAGAAAATTAGGTTCTTTTTTTGGAATTGCTCCTTTTAAAGAAAATGAAAAGGAATTTTTGCAAGCAAAAGATCCAAGCAGTATTCTAATCAAACTTATATTGCAATATTATGAAGGAACATCAGAGTTTATCGGTGTAAGTGATTTGTTCTTTATTTATTATTCTTTATATAATAGCAATTCGTTGAATATTAGAAATGAATGTATACATGGTAACGACTATCTATCAGACAATAATTTATTATATGCATTTAAAATAACGCTATTTTGTCTTAAATTAATATTAAACAGAATCCATAAAATTGAGGAACAAATTCAAACATCTAAGGATATTTAATTAATAATATAAAACTCTGATTATACCTACTTATGACGCAATTGGGGACCTTCGTCCCGCCACAATCCAGTCGTTCGGCGCAGGTTTCGCCGGGCGGCTTTTTGTTTGTGAAAATTA
>CAZTNT010000150.1:0-1596 GCA_964614965.1 uncultured Lachnospiraceae bacterium
TCTTTCTCCTTAAGTATATCAACGTTCCTCTCTTTATGCAATTTCCATTTTCAAGCCATTCTCACTATAGTATTTCCACTTTTCAATAGCAATGCATACACGCGTCATTTTATACTTTCAGAAAAGATTTTAAGATTATGTTATAAACAATTTATTTTTTGCTCTGGTTAAAGCAACATATAACAATCTTAATTCTTCTTTGTAACCTTTCTTGTTATTTGCGAGTTTGATTGCAAATTTTGTTAAGCTATCCATTTTTATTCTATTTTCAACATCAAAATAATCTAAACCAAAACCAATGTCACAATTAAAGTTGATTGCATCATTTTCTCTCAAATAAGAAAATAATTTGCTGGAATTGTAAAGTATAACAACAGGATATTCCAAACCTTTGCTTTTATGAATTGTTTGCAAAGTTACACTATCTTCTTTGTCAACTGTCACAAAATCACCAGATGAATTTACATTGCTTTCAACAACCTCAATAAATTCCATCAATCCCAATGAATCTTCAACACTAGAAAGTTTTTGCACAAACTCTTCTAACAGTTGTAACTCTTTTTCGCCGTTTGGTTTTTGAAGCAGATAATATTTCAATTTCTTCTGATTTAATATGTAAGAAATCAATTCACTATTTGTCATTTTAAAACTTGCCGTGTTTATATCATCTAATATTTCAAAGCCAGAATTAATTTTCAAAAAAATATCATTTTTGATTAGATTTTCACGAATTATTATTAAATTTTCATAAAAACTGAAATTTTTATCTCGAAAGGATGCAATGTCATCCATTGTCAACTCTGTTAAACTTAAAAATGTTGCAAGATAATCCACATCATCCGCCGTGTTATTAACACATTTAAGAATTGATAAAATTAACTTTATCACTTCACTTGAATCAACTTTTAATTTGTTGTTCAAATTTAATGGAACTGCATGCTTCTTTAAAACATCAACAAGTAAATTTGAATTTTCATCTTTATCAGAATGTGTTAAAATTGCAATATCAGAATAGTTTAACTTACGTCTTTGCTTAGCATTTGCATCATAAAATTCAGTCCCAACCAATTCTGTTATAATTTTTGCCACCAACAAAGCTTCTTTGTCTTTTGCTTTAATTGTTGATTTTTGAGTGTGATTTTTAACACTGTAGATTCCAGAATCTATTTCTTCTTCCTTTTGGTCGTGAATCAACAGAATTTTAACTTTATCATCAACAATATCGCTTCGTTGTGGTTCAATATTGCAATCTTTTTTATAATCAATATCAGCAACTTGCTTCGTCATTAATTTGTTAAAAACAAGATTAATAAAATTCAATATTGTTGGACTAGAACGGAAATTTATGTTCATATCAAAAACATCTTCTTGTTCTTGATTTTTTTTCATGTAGTTATATTTATTTAAAAACCATTCAGGACTTGAACCTCGAAAACCGTAAATAGATTGCTTAACATCTCCAACCATAAACACAGTTGTTTTTTCTCCCGCAAGTTGATTCATTATTCCATCTTGCAAAGGATTAACATCTTGATATTCATCAATGAAAATATATGTGTATTTACACAGAAATGAGGTTAATTATGTCTAGCAGAA
>CAZTNT010000151.1:0-1574 GCA_964614965.1 uncultured Lachnospiraceae bacterium
AGGAACACTTTTCTGTTAAATGTCAAAACAGAGTAAAAATCATATAAAAAATTGAAATTTTCAATAAAATTCAGATATTAAAAAATTCCTCAAAACACTTTTATTATGCGGCTTTGAGGAATTTTTGTTGTTTTAAAATCAAAGTCACTGGTTCGAATCTGGGAAGTAGCGCCACATGGAATGTACACCAAAAATTGACCGTTGTGTCTCATTAATGAACATTACATATGCCGTTACAGCAGGCAACAGCAAGGAAAACTTGCTGTTTTTTTGTTTTGCGAATATTGAAACAAAATTGATAAAACGCATAAATTTTCGTGTCAATTTCGTTTAAAAAGTTCCGCAATTCGAACCTGACAGTAACATTATTTGGCTTAATTTTGCGAGAAGAAAAGCTCTTCTTTTTGGTCGGGTGTTTTATTGTGATTGTACGAATGAATTCTATAACTATTATAGAAGTTTATGTATTCCTTTATCGAGTCTTTTAGGTCCCTTTCTGAACGATAATGTCTAACATAAAACTCTTCTTTTTTAAGCGTTGTATTAAACGATTCCATTACAGCATTATCGTGTGGCTCACCGGGATTTGAAAACGAGGATTTAATGCCTAATTCCTTCAAATATGTTCTAAATGTTCTCGAAGTATAATTTGCTCCTTGGTCGGAATGGAATAATAACAATAAATCAGTAGGGTTCCTTAATTTATATGCAGCACCTAGCGTACTTTTTGTAAGCTGGGTGCTGTTTTTGCTTGAAAACCTGAAAGCTATTACCTTTCTTGCATACAAGTCCAAAACTATACACAAGAAAATTTTCTTTTGCTTAAATTTAATCTCTGTAACATCGCTAACCCAAACTTCATTGGGTCTTGAAACATCAAATTCACGACTTAAAACATTTTGCTTTCTTTCAAGTGCCTGTAAATATCTCTTTTTAACATTAGTTCCTATAACAAACATATCATTTTCCCTCATAACTTTCCTTATTAATTTTATACCGTAATCATAACCTCTGCTTTTTAAAACAGAGTAAATGCGGTTTACACCGTAGGTGCGACGGCTTTCATAAAATATTTCTTCAATCAGCGGTTTTGCTTCTTCTTGCCGTTGGGCATATACCGTGTCGCCACGCTTACCGCGTAGTTTGTAGTTAAGGTAAGAGCTTTTGTTAACATTCATCGCCTCACAGCAAATATTGAGACCGTAAATGTCTTCAATCGTCTCTATGTATTTGTAGCGGGGGAGTAGCGGCGAATTCGTACCACACGGGGCACTACTTAGAATATGCAGTTTTTTGGTTGCACGATCCATGTTCCTTTTCATTTGAGTGAAGGTTAACAGATTATCCGTATTGTATTTTTGCCGGTATTCATAATCTTTCATCCACCGATAGATGCTAGCTCTCGAAACTTGGTATTTTTCCGCCAAGTCACTAACATCGTCTCCGAAAACCACCTGCTCAATAATATTTGTTTTAATTTTGTCTGAAATAACTCTGTTCATAATTTTTTCCTCTTTCTTTATATTTTTTGTTTCAAAGTTAAAGAACAATCAAAATAACCACCTTCCTTTATC
>CAZTNT010000152.1:0-1547 GCA_964614965.1 uncultured Lachnospiraceae bacterium
TAAAAGAGAAATATTGAGGAAAGTTGTAGTTTACAAAGGAGTAAATCTATGTCAATGATTAATTGGAATAAGTTTCAAGAAAAATTTGGAAAAAATTGCCATGACGAATTTGAAAATTTGGCAAGAATGATATTTAGAATAGAAGAACTTAATGATCCATATATTAATTTAATCCAATTATCTAACCAAGCTGGGATTGAGGTTGAACCAGTAGAATACAATGGTGAAAAAATTAGTTTTCAAGCAAAATTTTTTACTGGAGATACCGATTATCAAAGTATAAAAGATTCAGCAGATAAAATTATTAAATATTATCGTAATAAAATTACGAAAGTTATATTATATTGCAATAAAAAACTGAATTATAATAAATCTCCTAAATATGCTCAAATCGTACAAGATTTAAAGGATAATGGTATTGAACTAGTACCTTTTTGCGATGAAAATGTATTGGATTTATTAAAAACTAATCGTAATTATTTGGCATTAAAAGAATTATATTTTGGAGATAAGGATTACTCTTTTTTAATTAAAGAGCGTTGTGAAATGTTTACTGAGAGTATAAAAAGGTCTTTTATTGATGATTCTTTTATTGAGCGTAGCGAATTAAAAACATTAATTAATAATTTAGACAAAAAATATATAATAATGCACGGAGATGCAAATACTGGGAAAAGTTCGATATTAGCAGGATTATGTGAATATTTTAAAGAAAATAGTATACAGTTTTTACCTATAAATTTAGATATAAACTATCCGGAAGAAACATTGACACAATATTCAAATTGCTTGGGATTCAATATATCTTTGGATTCATTAATTTTAGCAAAAAGCGAAAAAGATAAGTTTTATTTAATACTAGATCAGTTTGATGCTATTAGATGGAATTCTCATCATTCAACTAATGCGCTAACAATGTGTGATAAATTAATTGAAAGCTTATCACATAATAAAAATACTTCAATTATTGTAGTTACAAGAACTGTAGATTTGCAGGAAGTTCGTAGCATAATAGCAAAGCATAACAATGAACTAGAAACAAAAGAGATAAAAGTAGATAAAATTGAGGATTCTAAATTAAGAGAAATTTGTGGAAAGAATTATTTGAAATTAAATAACCAAACTAAAAACTTATTATACACAATTGGAAATATAAAATTATTTAAACAACTTTCTCAAAATACAACCAATTTAATCTCTCCTGTTGAATTAATAAGAGTATTTTTCAATCAAAAATATGATCAACTAAAATTATTTAATTGTGATGCAGAAGCAAAGCAAATTGAAGATTTTGTTCTGTGTAGACAAAAAGAAAAGAATCAATTATATGTTAATGAAAATGAGATTACTCTAAAATATTCAAAATCAACATTAGCAAATTTGATAGAGGTTGGTATTTTTGAAAAAACCGAAAATAGCAAGATACGATACTCACATCAATGCTTATATGATTATAAATTAGCAAGTGATTTATACTTTAAGTATAAAGATGGAGAAGACATTCGCAGACTTCTTAGGGAAAATAACAAAAAAGCACTTGAAAATTT
>CAZTNT010000153.1:0-1538 GCA_964614965.1 uncultured Lachnospiraceae bacterium
AAATTATGATTGCGATTGTTTGCCCTGACACTTTCCTTTTTACCATTTTTACCCCTATTTAATGATTGGCACAATCAACCAAATAATTTTCTATAGATTCATTTTATATCATTTAAATTAAGAATGTCAAATAAAAAAAAGAAAATATTATATTTTTTTTGAAAATTGTTGAAAAATAAAATATTATACGATTTTTTAACACTGAGTTATTTACATAATTTGATTTAATATATAAGTTTTAACAAGATAAACAAACTCTCTGCAAGTGGGCATTTCTTCGGCTGGATAATAAGTGTTTAGTTTTTCCATCATTTCAAAATTCCAACATTTACGAATTAAACTTCTTATGTTTCTTTCAATGGTGCAATCAGTTTTTCCATACTTTGATGCAATTTGCGGATAAACTTGTTTTGAAAATGAAACAATTCTTTTTTCTTCATTAATTAACAATTGCATAATTTCAACTAATAAATAAAAACCAGTATATTTTCTACGAATTCCCAAATTATCAAACTGCTTAATAAAATAAACATTACCAGCAACTTTTGAGCCATATTTTATCTCTTTTGGACTCATTTTAACCTCCTTTGTTTATCTATTTAACATATTTTTCAAAACCTGTCAAACATTTTTGTACAAAATTCTTCATATTTTTGTACAAAAATGTTTGATACCCTAAAATTCAACAAAAAAGACTTACGCAGAACGCGTAAATCTTTTAAATTATTCTATTCCTTTCATTGTGAGCGAAATTCTTTTCTTTTGTAAGTCAACTGCAAGAATTTTCACTTTAACTTTTTCACCAACTTTAAGAACATCACTTGGATGTGAAATAAAACTATTTGAGATTTGAGAAATGTGAACAAGACCATCTTGGTGAACACCAATGTCAACAAATGCACCAAAGTCAATAACATTTCTAACAACACCGTCAAGAACCATATCAGGTTGTAAATCTTCCATACTTAAAATGTCACTTCTAAGTTCAGGGAGTGGCATATCTTCACGAATATCTCTACCTGGTTTTAAAAGTTCTTTAACAATATCTTGAAGAGTTGGAACACCAACACCAATTTCTTCCGCCACCTTGTTTTCACCTTTACTATCAATTAAACTTGGAAGCATGTTGAGCTCATTATTTTTGATATGTTCCTCTGTTAAGTTAAATAGTTTTAAAAGTTTGTTAACAGCTTCATAGCTTTCAGGGTGAACAGCTGTGTTGTCGAGAATGTTATTACCATCAGTAATTCTTAGGAAACCTGCACATTGCTCATATGCTTTTGGTCCCATCTTTTTAACATTCATAAGTTCACTTCTGTCGCTTATGTGTTTAACTTGACTACGATAATCTACAATGTTTTCAGCAAGACTGTTTGAAATTCCTGAAACATATGAAAGCAAACTTACTGATGCAGTGTTTAAGTCAACACCAACACTGTTAACACAATCTTCAACAGTGTTAGTTAAAACTTCTGTTAATCGATTTTGTGGCATATCATGTTGATATTGTCCAACACCAATTGATTTAACATCAATTT
>CAZTNT010000154.1:0-1527 GCA_964614965.1 uncultured Lachnospiraceae bacterium
ATCATTGAAGCTGCAAAGAGTACTGGAGCAAATGTTGTTGGACCAGTACCTCTACCAACAGAAAAACAAGTTTACACACTTCTTCGTGCTGTTCATAAGTACAAAGATTCACGTGAACAATTCGAAATCAGAACTCACAAGAGACTTCTTGATATCGTAAATCCAACAGCAAAAACAATGGATGCTCTAACTAACTTAGCATTACCAAGTGGTGTAGACATCGAAATTAAATTATAGTTGTAAGGAGGACGAAACTAATGAAAGCTATTTTAGGTAGAAAAGTAGGAATGACTCAAGTCTTTGCAACTGATGGAACAATCCTTCCAGTAACAGTAGTTGAAGTATTACCTAACGTTGTATTACAAAAGAAGACTTTAGAAAAAGATGGCTATGAAGCAATTCAACTTGGATATGAAGACAAGAAAGAAAAGAATGCTACAAAAGCTGAAAAAGGTCACGTTGCAAAAGCAAATACAACTCCAAAGAGATTTATCAAGGAAGTTAAAGGTGACGAAATGAACAAATACAATGTTGGTGACGTTGTAACAGTTGATATTTTCAAAGCTGGTGAATTAGTAGACGTAACAGCAAAAACTAAAGGTCACGGTTTCACTGGTGCAGTTAAAAGATGGAATGCAACAATCGGTCCAAGATCACATGGTTCTGGTTACCACAGAGGTCCTGGTTCATTAGCTACATCTGGTAGATACAACAACACAGTTCGTGGTGGTATGAAAATGCCAGGTCACTATGGATACGAACAAGTAACAACATTAAATCTTACAGTTGTTGCAGTTGATGTTGAAAAGAATGCAATCTTAATTAAAGGTTCAATTCCAGGAGCTAACAAAGGTTTAGTTACTATCCGTTCTGCAGTAAAATTCACAAAGAACGTTCCAGCAGCAAAGACACTAGTAGATTATAGTGCTAAAGCTGAATAAGGGAGGACAAAAACATGAATTATAATGTAGTCAATAAAACAGGCGATGTAGTAAAAGAAATTGAATTAAATGATGCAATCTTTGCCGTTGAATATAATCAACAATGTGTATTCGATGCAATCATGGTTGCAAGAAGCAATTCAAGACAAGCTACAGCAAAAACTAAAAAGAGAGATGAAGTTAGAGGCGGAGGCAAAAAACCGTTCAGACAAAAAGGTACTGGCAGAGCTAGACAAGGTAGTTCAAGAGAACCTCAAATGGTAGGCGGTGGAGTTGTATTTGGTCCTACTGGAATTCAAAACTTCAAAATCAAACAAAACAAAAAAGCAGCTAGATTAGCTCTTAAATCTGTATTAACAGAAAAAGTAAATGAAAAAGGTTTAATTGTTGTTGATGAATTTAATTTCGAAACAGCAAAAACTAAAGAATTTGTTAAAGTATTAGACGCTGTAAAAGCAGGAGATAAAGTATTATTCGTAGCAACTGAAGAAGACGATGCAACAATCTTATCTGCAAGAAATCTTCAATACGTTAAAATCGTTTATCCACAAGGCATCAACGTATACGATATCGTAAACGTAGATAC